>CANCMG010000004.1 GCA_947378965.1 Alcaligenaceae bacterium
TTGGCCCGACTAACAATGTGTTGAGCCAATCAAGCAGGAGGACAAAAGGGGTCGCGAGTGCGCATAACGGCACGCCGACCCGATGGTCGATGGTGCGCATGGTGTCGACGCTTAGGCTCATCAGCAGGGACTCTTAAAGTTTGTAAACATGCGAAGGCGAGATGTTGGTGTCCGTCACGGTGTGGCAAGCTCAGTTTTATTTGCGCTAGATGCGTCCGCGCGACGGCGATGCAAGAGCGACATTGCGCCGGGTAGATAGGTGATTAGGGTGACAATACCAAAGCTCACTGAGGCCAGCACGGTGACGCCACTATCGACACCCCACAATAACAGCGCGGCCGAAAGTGTTGCTTCACGCAAGCCCCAGCCTGAGATACTAATGGGCAGCATCATCAGCAGACCCAGGGCCGGTAGGCCTACCATCAGTGCAGCGAAGGGCGCATAGACACCAAATGCACGTAGGCAAAACCAAAACGCGCACAGTGCAAGCGTATGGGTCATGACAGAAATCGTGAGTTGCACCGCCACTTGTGGCCAGCCAAAGGCGGTATCAACGCCCTTGAGAGCCTGGCTCATTCCGAGTTTGGTCAGCAACGCTAAGATTAGGCCGCGTGTGCGTTGCGGCTTAAGCAACAGGCACCCTACAACCGCTCCGCCAAGCATCGCGCCCAACACCCAAGCGCCAAGCGTAGGCCCCCAAGGTGCAATCAACGAGCCACTTAGCAGCAAGCCAAGTGCGCCAAGGATATTGTTGCCGACCAGGCCTAAGGCGCGATCAAGCGCAACGCTTAAAAAGCCAAGACGTAGACGCGGCGGGGCATGCTGCAGGTCAATTGGCTGGTGCAGCTCTTGCGTGAGTGTGGGTTGTGACGACGTGGTCGCCTCGCAGTTGTGAGCAAGCCGACTCGCCTCAACAGCGCGATAGCTATCGCCCCCAATTGTGCTGGGCAAGCCTTGGTTGATCAGGCCACCGGCAAAATAAAGAGTGATGTAATTTGTGACAGGGTGATAGAGCCCGAGGCTGCGTAATAGCCAGCCCCAGCGCACCACGGCTAGCAGGTTGGCAGACACGAGCAGCGCCAGTGCAAGCCCAAACCATTGGGGTTGAATTTCAATTTTTGTTGAGCTGAGTGCTTGCCAGTCGATATTGCGCACAGCAAGCCATAAAAGCAAGAGCGACAACACGACTCGCAGATAGGGCCACAGCGATTTAAGGGTATTTTTCAATTCGGTTTACCTGCGTGGGTCGGCGCTTGCGCACCCCCCCAGTGACGGCAGTGATAAAAGCTAAAGTCTGAAACTAATCTACCCAGCCGCTCGATATTCTGTTGCTCAACCCGCGTGCAAGACTCAAAACCGCCGGCTTGCGTGGGTAAATCAAAGGACATTTGTGACCAGTTTACAAAAATACTGTCCTGTCCTGTTGGGATTTGCCCAAACCACAAGTCAAACTGGTCAAAGCGCGAGTCAAGCACAAAAATATCTAGCGGTCGGGCATACCAAGCCATGCGGCTCGCGAGAGTCCAGTTTTTGACTGAAATCGACGGTATTTGTAAGCTGCGTGCCAACTCGCGCGCCCGGGCTCCTGCAAGATCCCAGCCCCACATGTCAGCGAGCGGGTTTTTTTTGCCCCAAGCGTGTTGCTGGCTGATGCCAGGGATCCCAATAAAAAACAGCGCGACAAAGGCCAGCAGGCAGATGATGGTTTGTGTGCGCACGAAGGCGACGATCCACTGCTGTTTACCAGAGCGCCAATAGGTGGCCAACGCGTGTGCGGCAAAGGGAGTCAGTGCCAGCCAAGCTGGCCCGGTCCAGTGCGGCAAACTTCCACCACCCGACAACGCGGCAGTCACTCCAAAAGGCAGCAAAAAAAACGACAGCAGCCCAAGTGCTGGCCAGTTACGACTGCCGGCTAACTGGCGCAGCGCCAAGTAGCCGCCTAAAAATAATAGAGGCCCATAGGCAACCAGTTGTATGCCAATAAAGGCAAGTAACCGGCGGGCTTGCCATTGACCACCACTGCCATGGTTGAGCTGATACACAAACGACACCCAGTCATGTTGAGCGTTCCAGTAAAAGACTGGCGAGACGAGACAGCAGGCAATCACTAGCGCACACCAAGGGCCAGGGGTGAGCAACCAGCGCAAGCCCTGCGTACTGCTCAGTGTCAGAACGAGTGCAATCGCTGGCAGGATAGCCGTGTATTTTGATAAGCCCGCCAGCCCGAGCAAGACGCCAGCACTCAACCACAGACGCAGTCGCGGTTGAGTGGTGTCCGCCGCTTGTTCAGTTGTGCTGAGCTGAAGTGCGACCCGCATGAGAAGCAGGGAAAGCACCATCAGTAAGGTGTCGGGTAGCAGGCCGACTCCCAGAACATGTAGCAAAGGCGCTAGCAACACCAGCGCTACGGCCCAGAGCCCCGCGAGCTCTTGGCCTCGGGGATCTGTTTGCCAAGCGGGCACCACTCGAGGCAATTGGAGGGTGATGTCGCGAGCAATCAGGCAGGCCGCAAGCCAGAGCAATTGCGGAATCAGGCGCAGTACGCCATCGGGTACCCCGAGCGCAACGAGAGGCCATTGCAGCCAGCCGACTAAAGGTGGATGATCAAAATAGCTGAGGGCGAGCTTGTCAGCATATAAGGCGTAATGCGCCTCGTCGACCGAAAGCGTAAGCAAGCCGCCAAACACCATATGCACGCAGAGACCAAACACAAGCAGCGCCAACAGGCGCTGAGTCAGGGTTGACGCACGAAGGCTTGCTGCGACAGAGGAGAATAAAGGCAATTCAGCACCCTAAGAAGTGCTCGCAGTATAGACGGGTAGCGAGTCGCGCTCATGAACCCTTGCCTGTCAACGTTTGTTACATGTGATCGCCTTAGGCGTGTACAGCGCTTTGTCGACTGGCTTCGACCCCACGTCATCGTGTCACTGGCGCGTCGAGATTGCACGACCAGCTACTTGATCACGACCGGAAACACTCGCCAAGTGATTTGGCGCTTACCGTCAAGGTCGAAGAGCCTAGCGTTGACGCGGCGCGCAACAAAGCCTGCTGGTAGATCGGCTTGCCCACTGACACTCAGGTAATGCCCAAACGCGACGTGAGTGCGTTCGAGCGTGACGGTTTCGGTGCGACCGTCTTTGTGGGTGCCTTCAAAGCTGAGTTCGAGTAAGCCTTTGAATTCAGGACGATCGGCCTTGTCTTGAAGTAGCCAGAGCACATAGGTGAGCTTGGGGTGCGTTTTATCTTGGTTAAAGATGGCTGTACTCACGCCAATGGGGCCAAAGCGCGCGTCAAAAGGCAGAGTTTGAACGAACAGATTGAGTTGTTCTTTAAGTGGTGCCACGACCGCCAGAGTCGTGCTGAGTTCGTCTTTGAGTGCACGATTAAGTTTTTCGCTGTCATCGCGTGTAGACTCAAGCAAGCGTGTTTGTTCGTCAAGCTTGGTTTGCAGGCGTTGGCGTTCGAGCGTTGCGCTATGAAGTTCTTCAGTGAGCTTTTGCGCCTCGGAACTCGTGAGATGCTTGGGGCCATAGCTGGTTTGTAAAATCAGCATGCCACTTCCCCCAGCGAGCACCCCGAGTAACAATAAAATAAGCCAGCTTGGCAGCCTGAGCGAGCGCCGGCGCGTGTCATAGGGGGCAGGTTTAAAAATTGCCCGCTTCGGTTGAATGCGAATCACCATATAGTCCCTCAAACAACACTAATTTTCGTAGTGGATTGTTGTTATTTTACCTTCGAGTGCAGCTAGACGTTCTGGGGTACCCACATCAATCCATTCTGACTGATGCAGAGCTCCGCACACCTGATTATTTTTCATGGCTTGCCGCAAAAGCGGCGCCAATTTGGCAGGTTGGTGCGCTGGAGTATGTTCAAAAAGCTCGGGTTGATAGACTCCGATACCTGCAAACGTGTGCCGCACGGGATTGTCGGCACTTGCGACCTCATCGTGTAAGAGCCCGTCACTCTCAAGTAAAAAATCACCCGTTGGATGTTGTACTGGGTTTGGTACCATCAAGAGCCAAGCTAAACATGAACGTAACTTTAGCTCGCAAGCAAAGTGCTTTGCCTGGACAGGATCCCAGTCGCACCAGATGTCACCATTTAGCACTAAAAAAGGCTCGTTGCCCAGCAGGGGTAACGCCGTGGCGATTCCACCTGCGGTTTCAAGCGCGTGAGGCTCGGGCGAGTAGCGAATGTTCAGCCCGAATTGTTGACCCGAACCGAGTGCTTTTTCGATCATGCCGCCTAGCCACGCATGGTTGATGACGACTTCAGAAAAGCCTGCGCGTGCGAGTTTTTCAAGATGCCACTGGATCAAAGGTTTGCCTGCTACCGAAAGTAATGGTTTAGGCATGTGATCGGTCAGTGGACGCATGCGTTCGCCGCGTCCGGCGGCCAAAATCATCGCACGCATTAGAAGGTGTACCCGACTTTGGTTTGTACCTGATCCAACTGATCCAGTACGCGCAGTAACGGCTTAAACGCGAGGTACCGCGCTGCAACTTGGCGCACATACTGGTTCACGCGCGGAATATGAGCCAAATAGGCGGCTTTGCCGTCGCGGTGATTGAGTCGGGCGAAAACGCCCAAAATACGCAGGTTACGCTGCAGCCCCATCCATTCATAATCCCGATGAAACTCGGCAAAGTCAGTTGGTACTGGCAGGCACCGTTTGCGTGCAAGCTCCCAGTAACGGATGGCCCAGTCAATTTGCTGGGGTTCTTCCCAGGTGGTGCGCGCGTCGACAACCAACGAGGCGAGGTCATACGTGATCGGTCCCGCAACTGCATCCTGAAAATCAAGGACTCCGGGGTTGACGCCATACTGGCCACCTTCACTGAGCATTAGGTTAGGCGAGTGAAAATCACGGTGAACCAAGACAATTGGCTGAGCCGCGTTGTGCGCGACCAGCAGGTCGAATACCTGATCCAATTGGGCTAACACTGCCGCTTCAAGCTTAGTCTTGCAATGTACGGTGACATACCACTCGATAAATAGTCCGAGTTCGTCTTTCAGGCGCTTGGCGTCATATGCCGGCAGCCCAGAATGGTCGGCAGTTTGAAGCTGTACTAACGCTGTCAGTGCGTCGCGGTAGAGGGGTTGTAGTTCGGCGTCGGTCAGGCCTTGCTGGATTTTGGCGTAATAGGTCGTCGGACCCAAATCAGACAGTAGCAAAAATCCCTGCCCGAGATCCTGCGCCCGGATTTCGGGCACGTTGAGCTTGACGGAGGCCAAACGGGCTGCGATATCGACGAAGGGACGGCAGTTTTCTTGGGGAGGAGGGGCGTCCATGACGACCAATGTCCCCAAGCGTGCCTGAATTCTGAAATAACGCCTGAAACTAGCGTCACTAGAAGCAGGAGCGAGAGACTCAATTTGCAGCCCAATGTTCTTGTCAAGAGTCTCTAACCAATTGAGCAATAAAGACATTCTTGGATCTGAGGGGGGGGTCGGTTGGATCATGACTGAGTCGTTGGTTGAAGGATAACGGAGATTGACCGGGAACCTCGGTCAAATCTGAGGCAAATACGCTCCTCTTCTCTATAATACTGGGTGTCAGTGCCTTTGACTTAAAAAAGGCGCTCGGGCACGCTTGCCTCATGCTGTTGCGATCCAGGTGATTTCTTCGAACGTGCGTATTCTTGGTTGGCTTTTGTTTCTGTCGTGTTTGAGTGTCGCCGCTGCGCAGACGCCGAGCACTGCTACCCTGAACACTCGCGAGGTACCAAACTCCGATGGCGTGTTGGTGCCGGGTTTGCGGGTCTCGCCCCGTCTTGAACGCAGCACGCCGTCAGAAAAGACCATGCCGGTATTTATCGAGGCGGCCCAAATGCAGGGCGACGGCAAAAACAACCTGAAGATGCAAGGTCAGGCGGCGGTACGGCGCCAAGACGCTGTCTTGAAAGCCAGTATTGTTGATTACAACAAGGGGACGGGCGTGATGGACGCCCAGATCAATGCGCGCTTAATCCGCGATGGCAACGTGATTGGTGGCACGGGTATTTTGTATAAATCAGACGACGGCACCGCCACCGTCGATCAGCCAAACTTTTGGATTGAAAATGGTGGCGCTGGTGTAGGGTCTTGGGCTGATGTGTATAACAAAAACCAGATGAGCTTGACGGATGTGACCTATAGTGGATGCCCATGTCCGCAGCCCTCTTGGTACATCGAAGCCGAAAAACTTGACCTCGACTTTACGGCCAACGAAGGTGTCGCTCAAAACGGCGTGCTGTACTTTAAAGACTTCCCAATCCTAGCCTCGCCGTATCTGACGTTTCCGATCAAAAAAGAACGCAAATCTGGATTTTTACTGCCAACCTTTGGCGTGACCAGCAATACAGGTGTTGACTTCACGCAGCCCTATTACTTCAATATTGCGCCCAATATGGACATGACTGCGCAAGTGCGTGCAATGTCAAAACGTGGTTTGCAGTACGGTGACGAATTTCGTTACCTCGGCGAAAATTACGTCGGCATGATGGCGGGTACCTACCTGAACCGCGATCTGCAAACCGGTACTGACCGCTGGCTGTACACCGCCAATCACATGCAGCGTTTGGGCGGCGGTTTCTTTGCGGGCTATAACGTCAGCGGCGTTTCTGACGACAATTACTTCAACGATTTTGCAACGATGGCGGTCAACCAGTCGACCACCACATATTTGCCTCGGCAGGCTGGTGGTGGCTGGGCTAATGAGTTTTGGCAAACCAGTGTGCAGGTACAAACTTATCAAACCTTGCGCCCAGCGGGTACCGCGGTTGCGCCGATTTATAACAAAGTCCCCGAGCTCACCATGAATGGTGCGCGCTTTGACCTGGGTGGTTTTGATATACAAACTCAAAACACCATCACCCGCTTCGAGATGCCGGTTGATCAGCGGTTTCCATATGGTCCAGACGGGAGCCTGCGTTATAAGCCTGATGGCTCGCGCGCCTCGTCCTACACTTCAATCGCGTATCCGATCGTCAGACCAGGCTGGTACATCACACCCAAAATCGCCTTAAGTGCGACGCAATATCAAACCGACTGGTATGGTCTCGAAAACTGGTATGGCTACGGGCAAGCGTCAAACTCGCGTGTCTTGCCAATTATGTCACTCGACTCTGGTATGACCTTTGACCGCGATACGACTTTCTTTGGCAAGCCCGCGGTTCAAACGCTTGAGCCTCGTGCCTACTACTTGAGGGTGCCGTATCGTGATCAGTCGCAGTTTCCGGTGTATGACACCACTTTGGCTGACTTCAATTTTTCGCAGGCGTTTCAAGAGAACATTTATGCGGGCGGTTGGGATCGTATCGCGAACGCCAATCAGGCCACGCTGGCATTGACAACCCGTTGGATGGATCAAGAGACCGGGTTTGAGCGTTTCAGTTTTGGGGTGGCCCAGCGCTACTACTTTGAAGATCAGATGGTGACCTTGCCCTTCGAAGTGCCGCGGACCAACACAAAATCTGAGTTTTTAATCGGTACGAGTGCTGCGCTAACCGATAAGCTCAATACGTCTGCGACTTTTCAATATGATCCCTACCTGAGTCAATGGGATCGTGCGCAGGTGGTGGCGCGCTGGCGCCCACAGCGTTTGGCCATGATAGCTCTGTCGTACAGATATCAGATCAACCCACCGTCACTGGCGCTTTACCAGCCTCAAGGTCAAAATCAGGTCAGTGGTTCGTTTCAATGGCCTTTGGCAAAGAAATGGTACACAATTGGTCGCGTGGATTATTCGTTTAATCGCGTGACGGCTCAGAGCATTATTGATCCGACAGTCATGGTCTCGATGCCTAAAGTGACGCAGGGTGTGCTGGGTGTCGAATACAAGGGCGACTGTTGTTGGTCTGCTCGTTTCGTGTTTCAGCGTTATGTTGTGAGTGCCGATCAAACCAACACCGCTGCATTTTTTCAGCTCGAACTTGGGGGCATCGGCAATCTTGGTCAAAACCCAATGGGGATCATTGGCAGAGCGATCCCCGGTTACGAAGCGGTCAATCCAGCGGTGCCCAATATCAGTAAATTTGAAAGGTACGAATAATGTTTGGCGTAAGATGCTTCCATCAAGCTTTGCTTTGCGCGCTGTTCGGCGTCGCAACTGTGACTCCCCTCGCGGCTCAAACCCAAATCAATAATTTGGGTAGCGGGCGGGCGAATGCCAGTACACCGCAAAGAGCAACCTCTGCAAGCGCTGGCCAAGAGGCCGATACCATTGTTGTGGTGGTGAACAAAGATGTCATCACGCGCCGAGAGCTTGACCTTCGTGTTCAGCAAATCAAGACAGACCTCGCACGCCAGCGCGCTCAGATCCCGCCCGACGAAATTCTTCAGTCTCAGTTATTGCAAAGACTGATTCTCGAGCGCTTGCAACTGCAAGAAGCGAAGCGTCTCAATATTGAGGTAACAGACCAAGGTTTAAAAACTGCGCTAGAAGCAATCGCCCAACGAAACAACATGTCCGTTGCGCAGTTGCGCTCGCAAATTGAAGGTGCTGGAATTGTATGGGCTGATTACAACGCGATGATTAGACGCGAAGTGTTGGTCGATCGTCTGCGCCAACGTGTTGTGGACAGCACCATCCTGATCACAGACGCCGAAGTCGATGCTTTTTTGCGCGAACAAAAAGCTCGACAGACGGGCGGCTTGCTGTCGACTGCGCCTGCAAAAGTGGTGGTACCCCCACCGCCGCCTCCGCCCAAACCCAAAGCGGCGCCTATACAGCCGGCGGTGATGGGCATTGCACAAATTTTGGTGCGTGTTCCAGAAGACTCAAGCGAAGAGGAGGTAAAAGTCTTACGTGCTAAAGCGCAAGCACTTTTGGCTCGTTTACGTAAAGGCGAAAGTTTTGAGGCGCTTGCCAAAGCAAATTCAGAAGGCCCCGAGGCAAGCCGCGGTGGAGACATGGGTGGGCGTTTGGTGACAGACTGGCCCGACTTGTTTCTGAAGGCCGTAGCCGGTGTGGCCGATGGCCAGATTAGCAACGTCATACAAAGCGGTAACGGTTTTCATATCCTTAAGGTGCTTGGTCGTGCCGGGGGTGCTCCGCCGCCAGAACCCGTTGCGCAACCTGAGCCACCTAAACCGGGTGCTGGGGTGCCTGCGGTGCAAGGGCCGATGATGGTTGAGCAAACGCGTGCCCGCCACATTTTGATCAAGACCAATGCAGCCGTGCCCTCAGAGGTCGCCAAGCAAAAATTAGATCAAGTGCGCGAGCGCATCGTAAATGGCCAAGAGTCTTTTTCGGATTTAGCCAAGCGGTTTTCAAATGATGCGTCAGCACCCCAAGGCGGTGGCCTAGGATGGCTCAATCCCGGTGAGACAGTGCCGCCGTTTGAACAGGCCATGAAAAAACTGAAGATTGGTGAGGTGAGTGAGCCTGTACAAACGTCCTTTGGCTGGCATTTGATTGTGGTTGACGAGAGACGTACCCAAGATATGGCAGAGCAGTTTCAACGCAATCAGGTGCGTCAACGTATCTTCGCACAGCGCTCAGAAGCGTCCTTTGAGGCTTGGTTGCAGCAGTTGCGCAATCAGTCGTATATCGATAATCGTCTAGAGAAAAGTCAACGTCAGGCTAAGGACTAGCCCGTGCGAGCGCATCAGGCGCGTAAGCGCTTTGGTCAGAATTTCTTGGTTGATCTTGGCGTGATTGAGGCAATCGTGCGGGCGATTGGCCCGGCTCGTGAAGATCGTATGATCGAAATTGGGCCCGGTCTTGGGGCGCTGACGACGCCACTCCTTGAAAAGCTCAGTTTGCTTACGGTCATCGAGCTTGATCGCGATTTAGCTTCAAGGTTGCGCCAGCGGTTTTCTGAAACCCAGTTGCCGATTGTGCAGGCCGACGTACTGACTGTTGATTTTGCTCAGTTTGGCCACAACTTACGCATTGTCGGAAACCTGCCCTACAACATTTCAAGCCCCTTGCTTTTTACCTTGGTCGAGTACGCAGACTACATTACCGATCAGCATTTTATGCTTCAGCGAGAAGTGGTTGATCGCATGGTTGCTGCGCCCGGTTCGGGCGATTACAGTCGCTTATCGGTGATGTTGCAGTACCGTTACGCCATTGAAAAAATCTTTGATGTGGGCCCTGAGGCCTTTGACCCCGCGCCACGCGTGACATCGTCAATCGTGCGTATGGTGCCTTTGCCTTACGCACGTGCGCGCGCTGTTGATGAGTCGTTGTTTGCCGCAGTGGTGCTACGCGCTTTTTCACAGCGCCGTAAGATGTTGCGAGGTGTATTGGGTGCTTGGACAGCACTCATCCCTTGGGATGCTTTGCAAATCGAACCAACCTGGCGCGCCGAGCAGGTATCTGTGCCCAAGTTCATTGCGTTGGCAGATGCGTTGCATACTGCCGGAGTGCGGGCCTAGGTCGGCGTGAGTGCACCGTGCCTGACTTTGGCGGTTTGTTCTTTGGCACGACTAGTCAGATAAGGCTAGTCAGACAAAGCTAGTGTTTCGCTGCGGCAAGCCATAGCCTGACAACGTCTTCAGCACGGTCTTCAAGCAGGCTGGCAACGTTTTCGCAGGCCTGCGCCAAGTTCATCGGGCCAGACACCAAGCTAAAGGCGGCTTCAATGCCAACGCGATACAAGCCTTGATAGCCGTGTCCAAGAGACCCAGCAATGGCGATAGTGGGTACACCCACACGTTGGGCAATCTGTGCCACGCCCATCGGCGTTTTGCCAAGCAGCGTTTGAGCGTCCATTCGGCCTTCGCCCGTGAGAACAAACGAGGCGCCTTGCACGGCCTGTTCAAGCCCGCCAATTTCTGCAATCACTGTCGCGCCAGGTCGAAAGGTGCTTTGCATCCAGGCGTGCGCTGCAAAACCCACGCCTCCTGCTGCACCAGAGCCCGCAGCGTCACGCCGGTCGTGTCCTAGGTGCTGGGCGCAGACATCCGCGAAATGACTTAAGGCAGCATCAAGCGTTTGAACCTGCTCGGGTGTCGCGCCTTTTTGCGGACCAAAAATTGCGGATGCGCCTAGCGGGCCACAGAGCGGATTGTTGACGTCAGAGGCGATGGTAATTTTTGTCTGTTTTAAACGCGGATCAAAGTTGCTAGCGTCGATTGATGCCAGTGAAGCTAACGCAGCACCTCCGGGGGCTAAGGGTGCCCGCTGGGCATCGCGCAACTCTAAACCCAAGGCGGTCAGCATCCCCGCGCCAGCGTCGTTGGTCGCCGAGCCACCTAAGCCTAAAACGATATGACGCGCCCCTGCATCAAGCGCGTGCTTGATGAGTTCGCCGACGCCAAAGGTGCTTGCCCGCAAGGCGTCGCGTTGCGACGGCGCAATGTGCTCAAGCCCTGCGGCACAAGCCATTTCAATGACTGCGGTGTGATCAGGTAGTAAAGCCCACTGAGCATCGATGGGTTGCCCTAACGCGTTTTGCACCCGGTTGCTGCGGGGTTCGCTTTGTGTCGCGCCGAGTACCGCCTGAACAGTACCTTCGCCGCCATCCGCCATCGGTACACAGATGATGTGCGCGTCAGGCGCAGCGCGTTTGACGCCCCGAGCCAGTGCTGCGGCGACCTCAGGAGCCGAGAGACTTTCTTTAAACGAGTCGGGGGCGATGACGATTTTCACGGCAAATGTTTAGACCGTCTTTTTTTGTACAAATTCGATCTTGTAGCCATCTGGATCCTCAACAAACGCGATCACTGTGGTGCCGTGTTTCATCGGGCCAGCTTCGCGGGTGACTTTACCGCCCAGCTCACGCACTTTGTCACACACCTCATAGGCGTTGTCGACTTCGAGCGCGATGTGACCGTAGCCCGTCCCCAAGTCGTAGGTGCTGGTATCCCAGTTGTAGGTGAGCTCTAGTACCGGACCATCGCGTTCGTCTTGATAGCCGACAAAGGCGTTATTAAAACGGCCCGTGGGATATTCGGTATTACGTAACAAACGCATGCCTAGCACCTTGGTATAGAACTCGATTGAGCGCTCAAGGTTGCCGACACGTACCATCGTATGAAGAATTCGCATGATCAATCCTGAAAAATCAAAAAATCAAAAAATCAAAAAATCAAAAAATCAAAAAATCAAAAAATCAAAAAATCAAAAAATCAAAACATCAAAACATCAAAACATCAAAGTCTAAATCCAGCTCTAGCTCGAGCTGCAAGTCTAAATGCGAGTACAAAACTAAATTTAAATTTCAGGCACGCCTTCCGGCGTATGTCTTTGCAGCATTTGTTTAGCAGTTTGGTAATCGGGATAGAGCTCTTGAACTTCTGTCCAAAAATCTTGGCTGTGGTTCATTTCGCGCAAATGCGCAAGTTCATGCGCAATCACATAGTCAATCACCATCGGCGAGAAATGAATCAAGCGCCAATTCAACATGATGTTGCCATCGCTTGTGCAAGACCCCCACCGAGTTGCCGCTGAAGATAAACGCCAGCGGCGAATGGTGAGCCCGGTTTTTTCTAAAAAATAGCGAAGACGCTGGTCGAACCACGCTGCTGCCCGAGTTTGCAGCCAGGCCTGGGTCATCTCGCGCATACGATGCGTATCGGCGTCGTTCGGCAGCGGCAGCCACAGTGTTTGACCTGTCTCAGGTGCGTCGGGATTGCCCTCGAAATGTGCACGACCATGCGGCACATGAGGGCCGGGCACTCCAATCTGCAAGGTGATTTGACAACCCATGTATGGCAGTTGCCCACCAGATTTCCAGCGCGTGTGTGCCATCGCGAGCTGTGCCTTGCGCGCTTGCCAATCTTGTAGTTTGGACAAAATCCAAGGCATTTTTTCGATCACGGCCTCGTCAATCTGACCTAAGGTGGCCCAGTTCGGGGCCGTGATGCGTAGCCCCTCTTCAATGATGGCAAAGCCAATGCTGCGGCGTCGCGAACGTATCAATACAAAGCCAACCGCTTGATCGCCGTGTCGCACGACTCGCCACTTACCGCCGAGCGGAATGCTTTCAGGAGCAACCAGCCAGCCCGGTGTCGGGGTGCTTGTGTCTGAAAGCAAAAGCTCGAGCTGACTCATGGTTTGGGATAACGCTCTGGGTTGAGGCGATGCATTTCTGCTTCGATCCAGGCAAATACTTTTGCGTTTAACTCTTCAGGCGTCAGGCCAACCGAGGGGATGGCTGGGCCAATTGATACGGTGACAAGTCCGGGTTTTTTAATAAAGGCATTGCGTGGCCAAAGCTCGCCGGCATTGTGAGCAATCGGAATGACAGGTGCACCGGTGCGCGTGGCGAGCAAGGCCCCGCCCATTTTGAAGCGCCCCATTTTGCCAGGCGCAATGCGTGTGCCTTCTGGAAACAAAAGCGGCCAGCGACCCTCGTCTAAACGCTGCTGTCCAATTTTTACGACCTGCTCGAAAGCGTCACGCCCCTTAGAGCGATCGATTGGAATCATTCCGAGCAAGGCAATCCCCCAACCGAAGAATGGTACGCGGTGTAGTTCTCGTTTGTATACAAAACAGATTTGCCGCGGCAGGTGAGAGGGCAAAAAGAGGGTTTCCCAGGCGGATTGATGCTTTGACAGGACGATCGCAGGGCCATCAGGAAGGTTTTCAGTACCTTGAACCCGCCAGCGCATACCGCAAATCACTTTAGCCCCCCAGGCTGCAAGTTGCGGCCAACCCATCGTTAACTTGTAGCGCCAGTGCAGAGGCAGGGGCGACCAAAGCAGGCAGGCGAACGCATAGGGGATCACGGTGACTAGCAAAAATAATGCGTAGAGTGTGGCGCGCAGGATTAGCATCGTGTCAGCCCGCCTGAGTCAAAATTTGATCGACGGCGTTGGCCAAATCACTGGCGTGCTTTGTTCGTGCGGGTAGATTGCCTTGCTTGAGTGTCTTTGGGCCATTGCCCGTTTGCACCAGCCACGGTGTACAGCCTACGGCCGCGCTCGCCTGCAGGTCGCGTAGCGAGTCGCCTATCGCTGGCACACCCGCAAGCTCAGTATCGTAGCGCCTTGCAATGTCTTCAAAGAGCCCTGGCAAAGGCTTGCGGCACACGCACTGTTCATCGGGGCCGTGAGGACACACAAAAAAAGCATCAATTGCACCGGCCAATTGCCCCAACTCTTTGCGCAGCTTCTGATGAATCGCATTGAGTGCCGTGATGTCGAACAAACCGCGTGCCAAACCCGATTGGTTTGACGCGACCGCGATGGTGTAGCCCGCTTGGTGCAGTCTTGCAATGGCCTGCAAGCTGCCAGGCAAGGCGCTCCATTCATCTGGGTGCTTGATGTAGTCGGGGCTGTCGTGATTGATGACACCGTCGCGATCCAGAATAATCAGTTTCATGCCGCCAGCCTTGAAATGTCGGCCACTTGATTCATCAAGCCGTGAAGTTGAGCGAGCAGCGCTAGTCGGTTGTTGCGCACCGCAAGATCATCAGCCATGACCATAATGTCGTTAAAAAACGCATCAACTGGCGCGCGTGCCTGCGCGAGTGTTGCCATGGCGCCTTGGTAGTCGCCTGCATCGAGATGTTGTTGTGCAATTGGCTGCAGCTGGGCAATTGTTTTTGCCAGTGCTTGCTCGGCAGGTTCAGTGAGCAGTGCCTGATTGAGAGGTTGAAGACCCGCCTCAGATTTTTTCAGCAGATTACCAATACGCTTATTTGCGGCAGCTAAACTTGCGGCGTCGGGGCCTTGCGCAAACGTGGCTGCAGCTTGTACACGTGCCAGTATTTGATGCAGAGGCGGTGCAATGGCGAGCACGGCCTCGACGGCGTTGCGATCAAGCTGCGTGATCAACTGATTGCGTAGTCGTTCAAGGATGAAGGCTTGCACTTCGGCGACCGTTGCCTGGGCGAGCGCTGCGGGTTCAAAGGTATGCGCGGCAGCTTGTAGCAGACCTTCAAGTGTTAACGGACCGTTTTGCTGAATAGGCAAAAAACCACCCGCGGTCAGTTGTTCAAACGCACTAATCAGACCCAAGGCAGCGCGGCGCAAGCCGAAAGGGTCGCGTTCACCGGTAGGGGCTAACCCGATCCCCCAGATGCCGATGAGTGTCTCAGCGCGCTCTGCCATAAACAGAATTGCAGCGGTCATGTTTGCTGCGGTCACGGGCTGTTCAAGGCGAATTTTGTATTGTTCAGCAATGGCTTGAACAACTGCGTCGGGTTCATGATCGGCGCGAGCGTAATACGACCCCATAATGCCCTGCAGTTCAGGAAACTCGCCAACCATGTTGGTGTTGAGGTCGGCCTTGGCCAGCATCGCCGCACGCGCGGCTTGTACGCTGTCTGCCTGTAAGGCGTTCGCTAACCAAGCGGCGATCGCTTGAACACGCGCCACGCGCTGCAATTGCGTACCTAACTTATTGTGATACACAATCGAAGCAAGCTGTGGCACCCGTTGGTGCAGGGGTGTTTTGCGGTCGGTGTCGAAAAAGAATTGAGCATCCGCCAAACGCGGACGCACCACGCGCTCGTTTCCTTCAATGATCGCCACGGGATTGTCGGTAGGCATATTGCTGACAATCAGAAATTGATTGGTGAGCGCGCCTGACGTTGGATTGAATAACGGAAAGTACTTTTGATTCAGACGCATGGTCAAAATCAGACATTCTTGCGGGACTTGCAAAAAACGCTCTTCAAAGGCGCCCACGTAGACGGCCGGAGCTTCAACTAAGGCAGTCACTTCGTCAAGCAGAGCCTGCACTGCGGGGTCTTGCCCAAGTGTGGCATTCAGCTTTTGTGCTTCGGTCGCGAGTAACGTCTCGATTTTCGTGCGACGCTCTGTGAACGACGCAATCACCTGGCCAGTTTGTGCAAGCTGTTGCTCGTAGCTGTCAGCACAGTCAATGCTAATCGCGGCAGGATGTAAAAAGCGATGGCCGAAGGTGATGCGCCCAGCTTGCAACCCAAGAACAGTCGCTGGAATGACCTGCGTGTCAAACAGCGTGATCAAGGCGTGTGCGGGGCGTACGAACTTTACCGAGGTCACGCCATCGGCCAATTGATATTTCATGACTTTCGGTATCGGCAGGGCAGCGATAGCGGTTTCGATCGCGGCTTGCAGCACCTCGGTTAAGGCCGCACCTGGCGCGGTACCGCGCGCCACCAGATAGTCTTGTTTGCCGTCTGATTCTCGCTCGAGCGCACTGACGGGCATCTCTGCCCAACCCTTGGCCGCAAGTTTTTTTTGCAGAGCCGGTGTCGCCAGGCCCTGAGCGTCAAGCCCCACCTTAACAGGCATCAGCTTTTCAACAAAACTTTGCTCTGGTGCGAGCGCCAGGACTTGTGACAGACGGACAGCCAAGCGGCGCGGTGAAGCGAATGACGTCGTGGTGCTGTGACTCATCACCAGACCTTGGGCGTGCAAGGCGTCGTGGACACCCTGCGCAAACGCCTGGCCAAGTCTGGGCAAAGCTTTTGGTGGGAGCTCTTCAGTAAAGAGCTCGATCAGCAGAGGCTTGGTAGTTTGCGTCATAGCTGAGCCCCTTTTTCGGTACCGTTGAGTGCTGTACGGTCGCCGCTCAACATAGGGAAACCCAACTGCTCGCGAGAGTCGTAGTAGGCTTGCGCGACAGCCCGAGAAAGATTGCGGATCCGTCCGATATACGCGGCACGCTCGGTGACGCTAATGGCGCCACGAGCATCTAACATGTTGAATGTATGTGCGGCTTTGAGCGTCGCCTCGTAGGCTGGCAACGCCAGCGGAATCTCAATCAGACGTTTTGCATTGGTTTCGTGATCTGTGAAGTGCCTAAAGAGCATTTCAGCATCAGAATGTTCAAAATTGTAGGTCGATTGTTCGACCTCATTTTGATGGAAGACGTCTCGATAGAGCACCGAGCCTTTAGGCCCGGTTGTCCAGACCAGGTCGTAGACGCTTTCAACACCCTGCAGATACATAGCTAAGCGCTCAAGCCCGTAAGTGATTTCACCCGTAGTGGGGGTGCAGTCCAAACCGCCGACTTGTTGAAAGTAGGTAAATTGCGTGACTTCCATGCCGTTGAGCCAAACTTCCCAGCCTAAGCCCCAAGCACCTAGCGTGGGGTTCTCCCAGTCGTCTTCGACGAAGCGGATGTCATGTTCGGTTGGACGGATACCAAGCGCTTCAAGTGAGCCAATGTACAAATCCAGAATATCTGGCGGCGCAGGCTTAAGAACAACTTGGTACTGATAGTAGTGTTGCAACCGGTTGGGATTCTCGCCGTACCGCCCGTCTTTTGGACGTCGCGACGGTTGCACATAGGCAGCTCGCCAGGGCTCTGGCCCAATCGCACGCAAAAAGGTCGCCGTGTGCGAGGTACCGGCGCCTACCTCCATATCGTACGGTTGAAGCAGGGCACAGCCCTGATGATCCCAGTACTCTTGCAGGCGAAGAATAATTTGCTGAAAAGTGAGCATGAAGGTGTGTAGGCGGCAATGGCTGAAGAATCAATCATTTTAACGTGGGGCAGGCCATGTTGGTGGCAAGCCGTCGAGGCGGCATGATTTAGGCCAAAGTTTCGGTGTCTTGGCCAGTTTTGTGCATGAATCGCCTATGATTCGGGGTGCGTCAAGAATTCAATTTTTTTAGCTCCTTTTCTTAGCAGGTGCCTCTATGTCGGTCATTATTCAAGAAGAAGATTTCGTTTCGTCGATTGCAGACGCGATTCAGTTCATCAGCTATTACCATCCGGCTGATTACATCAAGCACCTTGCCCGTGCGTACGAGCGTGAAGAAAGCCCAGCCGCCAAAGATGCGATGGCGCAAATTTTGACGAACTCGCGTATGAGCGCCGAGGGGCGTCGTCCGATTTGCCAAGACACGGGTATCGTCAACGTCTTTTTGAAAATTGGTATGGATGTTCGTTTCAATACCAAAAAAAATATTCAAGAATTATGCGATGAGGGCGTTCGTCGCGGCTACCTCAACCCAGAAAATCCTTTGCGCGCTTCGGTCTTGGATGACCCGATCTTTTTGCGTAAAAACACCAAAGATAATACGCCCTGCATTGTGAACGTTGAACTGGTGCAAGGCGATAAGGTTGACGTGCAAGTGGCGTCTAAGGGCGGTGGTTCTGAAAATAAATCGAAGTTAGCGATGTTGAATCCTAACGACTCCATTGTTGACTGGGTGTTAAAGACGGTACCCACAATGGGCGCGGGTTGGTGTCCGCCAGGCATGTTGGGGATTGGTGTTGGCGGTACGGCCGAAAAGGCTGTGTTGATGGCCAAGCAAGCGCTGATGGAAGACCTCGATATGTACGAGCTGCTTGAGCGTGGGCCCAGCAATAAAATTGAAGAGTTGCGTATTGAGTTGTATCAAAAGGTAAATGGCTTAGGCATTGGTGCACAGGGCTTGGGTGGCTTGACGACAGTGCTTGATGTCAAGATCAAGACCTTCGCAACTCACGCAGCATCCTTTCCGGTTGCGATGATTCCAAACTGTGCGGCTACTCGACATGCGCACTTTGAGTTAGACGGCTCGGGGCCTGCACACTTGCATCGTCCGTCATTGTCTGACTGGCCGGATGTGAGCTGGGCGCCAAATTACAAAGCGTCGCGTCAGGTAGATTTAAATAAGCTGACGCCTGAAGAAGTCGCCAGCTGGAAACCGGGTCAGACGTTGTTGCTCAACGGCAAAATGCTCACGGGCCGCGACGCAGCACACAAGCGAATTCAAGATATGTTGGCTAAGGGCGAAACATTGCCTGTCGATTTTCGTGGCAAGGCGATTTACTACGTTGGCCCAGTTGATCCGGTCGGCGATGAGGTGGTTGGCCCCGCAGGCCCAACGACCTCGACACGCATGGATAAGTTCACCGATATGATGCTTGAGCAAACAGGCTTGGCTGTGATGATCGGTAAATCAGAGCGTGGCGAGGCAACGATCGAATCGATCCGTAAGCATAAGTCGGCGTATTTGATGGCCGTGGGTGGTGCTGCGTATTTGGTGTCTAAAGCGATCAAGGCTGCCAAGGTCGTTGGTTTTGCTGACTTGGGGATGGAAGCCATCTATGAGTTTGATGTGGTGGATATGCCTGTGACGGTGGCGGTCGATTCGAATGGTATCTCGGTGCATACGACGGGGCCAAAAGAGTGGTCGGCGCGGATTGCTGGGATTCCGGTGGTTGTTCAGTAGACTTTATCGGGGTTGAGCTACCCCAGGCTGTCTGGACTGGGTAGCTTTTTCCTCGCTGAGTCAATTCACAATTTCCTCTGGGCCAGTCAACACAAAATTTCCTCTGGGCCAATCAACCCACAATTTCCTCTGAGCCAATCAACTCACCATTTCCTCTGAGCCAATCAACCCACAATTTCCTCTGGGCCAATCAACCCAAAATTTCCTCTGGGCCAAGCTTTTTGCTTCGACCATTCGTCTTTTCTGGGGGTGGGCAGGGGCCTCTGGGCGGGTGTTTGAGGCGCCGAGGATTTTGCAGGATTGGCGGATGAAGGCAGCCCTTGTTTGAGCGAAGCGAGTTTGGGCTGCCGCCGCCAAGACCAGAAATCGGAGGGGAGTCTGCGTAGCAGACCGACTCGGTCAGCCGCCCAGAGGCCCCTGCCCGCCACCAGAAAAGTCAGGGCACAAAGACCCCCCAACACTCAAGACAACCCAGTAATCTGCCCCGCATCATTCACATCCATCCCATTTGCCGCAGGCACAGCAGGTAGCCCAGGCATAGTCATGATATCCCCACACACCATCACCACAAAGCCAGCACCCGCAGAGAGTCTGACTTCGCGAATCGTCAACACGTGACCACTGGGTGCACCTCGTAATTTGGCATCAGTCGAAAACGAGTATTGCGTCTTCGCAATACACACCGGTAACTCACCATAGCCATCACTTTGAAGCTGCGCAATTTGCGCGCGAACTTTTGCGTCGGCGGTGATGCTAGCCGCACCATAGGTCTTGGTTGCAATGGCTTGCACCTTGTCCCATAACGAATCAGAGTCTTGATACAAAAATTTAAAGCGATTCGGCTGCTCACAGAGCTTGACCACAGCCTTCGCTAAATCAGCAGCACCTGCACCGCCCTGTGCCCAGTGTTTGGCGAGCACTACTTCAACACCTAGCGCTGCGGTGGTGGCTTGTAGCAGGGCAATTTCAGCGTCCGTGTCTTCTGTGCGATGGTTGATGGCCACGACGCAAGGCAATCCAAAATTCTGCGTGATGTTATGAATGTGACGCTCAAGGTTCACAAGCCCTGCACGCAGTGCGTCAAGGTTTTCGACACCGACGTCTTTGACTTCGACGCCGCCGTGATACTTAAGCGCCCGCACGGTGGCGACTAACACCACGGCTGAGGGTGTGAGGCCCGCTTTACGGCATTTGATATCAAAGAATTTTTCGGCGCCTAAGTCGGCACCGAAGCCCGCTTCGGTGACGACGTAATCGGCCAGCTTTAAGGCAGTGGCTGTGGCCAGGACCGTGTTGCAACCGTGCGCAATATTGGCAAAGGGGCCGCCGTGCACGATTGCAGGATTGTTTTCAAGTGTTTGCACAAGGTTTGGTGCGAGCGCTTCTTTGAGTAGCGCAGTCATCGCACCTTGCGCTTGCAAATCGCGCGCCAAAATCGGTTTGCCAGTCAGCGAGTAGCCGATCACAATATTGGCTAAGCGCTCTTTCAAATCTTTTAGATTTTTGACCAGGCAAAAGATCGCCATGATTTCTGAGGCCACAACGATATCGAAATGATCTTCGCGTGGGAAGCCATTCGCGGTTCCACCTAAGCCCACGACAATATTTCGTAGGGCACGGTCATTTAAGTCAACCACGCGTCGCCAGTTCACACGGCGGACATCGATGCCGAGTTTGTTGCCGTGATGAATATGATTGTCGATTAGCGCGGCCAACAGGTTGTTGGCCAGGGCGATCGCATTGAAATCGCCCGTGAAATGTAAGTTGATGTCTTCCATTGGCACAATTTGCGCCATGCCGCCGCCCGCAGCGCCTCCCTTCATACCGAAGACGGGGCCTAAGGATGGTTCGCGTAAACACATGATGGCGCGCTTGCCAATATGGTTCAGGGCATCGCCCAAGCCAACGGTGGTCGTGGTTTTGCCTTCGCCGGCTGGGGTCGGCGAAATGGCGGTGACGAGTACTAACTTGCCGTTAGGTCGTGAGGCGAGCGTGTCAATGTACTCAAGCGAGAGCTTGGCTTTAAAACGCCCGTAGGGCTCGAGTTGTTCTGTGGGGATTCCAAGTCGGTCTGTCGCAAGTTCGAGAATTTGGCGTTTATTCGCGGCCTGAGCGATTTCAAGGTCACTGCGCATGTCAGAGGGATCCGGCGATGAGTATCTGTTGTCGAGGGGTCGATATTACTTGTGCCAAGCCACGCTGTAATCAAAAAGAAATGAAAACCCTACTGAATTCAGGTCAGACTTGTTTAAAGCGTAGTTTCGATGATCAAGCCGTGAAAAATTTTTCACAATATGGGATAGAATGAATGCTGCATCGCGCCAAATCGCGATCGTTAAGCCTATCTTTACTTCAAACATGCTTCGTCACGTTTCGTCAATGGCCCCTGTGCCCGCCCAACCGCCGTCTGAGACTATGGATATGGCGATCCAGGTGCTGGGGCGCGCAACGCAACTGCTTGATGCGTTGGCGGCGCAACCCGATCCGGTTGCCTTAAAAGATTTGGCAAAAACAACCGGGCTTCACACCTCAACGGCGCATCGTATCTTGAGTGATTTAGTGATTGGGCGTTACGTCGATCGGGTCGACAATGGTTTGTATCAACTCGGCATGCGTTTGCTTGAGTTAGGCTCGTTGGTGAAAGGGCGCTTAAACGTGCGCGAAGCGGCCCACGAGGCGATGCATGCTCTGCACCGGCTCACTGGGCAAACGGTGAATTTATCGGTACAGCAGGGCGATGAAATTATTTATATTGACCGCGCCTGGAGCGAACGCTCGGGGATGCAAGTGGTGCGAGCCATTGGTGGTCGTGCTCCGTTGCACTTGACCTCAAATGGTAAGTTGTTTCTCTCGGCAGCTGATGGTCGGCAAGTCCGTACCTACGCCACGCGAACTAGCCTAGCGGCAAGCACCGTCAATAGCATCACAACGCTCGAAAAACTCGAGCAAGAATTGCTGCTGGTACGCCAGCTTGGTTATGCCCGAGATAACGAAGAGCTTGAGTTGGGCGTCCGTTGTATCGCCGCCGGCATTTACGACGATACGGGCAAGCTGGTAGCAGGGCTGTCGATTTCAGCACCGTCGGGGCGCTTGCAAGATGCCTGGATCCCTCAGTTAGTGGCCACGGCTGGCAGCATTTCTGAGGCGCTTGGCTATGAGGCAAGCGCCTCTTAAGCCAAGCCAGAGAGCAACGCCGTTACTTTAGGGTAATGCCGCGTGCTTTGACGAGGTCACCCCAGCGCTTAACCTCAAGCTCGATCAGTTGGCCAAAGGCCTCGGGCGAGTCTTTGGCCGGCGTCAAGCCGTCGGTGGCTAATTGCTCAGCAGTCGCAGGGTCACTAAGCGCCTCGACGACCGCTTTATTTAACTTGTCGACGATATCCTTTGGGATCCCTTTGGGGCCAATCAAGCCGTGCCAAACCGCTACATCAAAGCCAGGGTAGCCAGACTCGATCACCGTGGGCAAGTCGGGTAGGGCGCCAAGCCGATCCTTGGTGGTGACTGCCAAGCCTTGAAGCTTGCCTGATTTGACGTGCGGTACTGTCGAGGCGACTGTGCCGAACATGAACTGAACAGTGCCAGAAATCGTGTCGGTTAAGGCTGGCGAGGTGCCTTTGTAGGGAATGTGAAGGGCTTCGACTCCAGCGACGCTTAAAAAATATTCGGTCGCGATATGCGTAATACTGCCGCTACCCGACGAGGCGTACGTGAGTTTTCCCGGCTCACTTTTGGCACGCTCAACAAGCTCTTTGAGGGTTTTAATTTGCGTGCCGGGATTGGTGGCAACCACGAATGGGCCGCTTGCCAGGCGAGCAACCGCGGTGATGTCTTTGACTGGATCAAAAGGCAACTTGTACAGATTGGCGTTGACGGTGTAGCTGGTGGCAGCTAAAAAAAGCGTGTAGCCATCGCCAGCTGACCGCAGGGCGACTTCAGCACCCAAATTGCCACCAGCGCCGGGCCGATTCTCAACATAAACAGTTTGCCCTAGTTTTGCGGTGAGGCGTTGCGCCACAATTCGCGCAATGAAGTCTGAGCCACCGCCCGGCGCAAAGCCCACAACGATTTTGACTGACTTGCTTGGGTACTCGGCCGCCGTTTGTGCGGTCTGGGCGTGGGCAAGAGGTGCCACGCAGAGCTGTGTGCCTAGTAAGGCAGCCGCGCAGACCAGGCGCCTGAAGGAAGCGGTTTGAGAGAGTTTAGCGAGATGAGCCATCATGCAGAGTCCTTGAGTCAATTGGAGTCAGTCTAGGGGAGAAGTACGCCAAAGTCGATCAATTTGTTGTATTTTGGTGCGTTGCAACAAAAAAGTTGTTGACAGGCCAAGAGGATTGCTTAAAATGACACTTGTGCAGTGCAGCAAATTCTGCAAAACGCTTTGATCCTAACCCCAGGAGCCCGCCATGTCAGCTATCCCCCAGCAAGTGCTCAACAGCCAAAAAGCAGCGATGGACACGTTTGTCGCCGTTCAAACCAGCATGTTCACTGGTTTTGAAAAATTCGTTGACCTCAATCTGAAAGTCATGAAAGCGACTTTAGACGAAGTGTCGCAAACATCACAGAAAGTTGCCAGCATCAAAGACGCTCAAGAGGCTGTTGCCTTGTCGTCAAACCTGGCCCAACCAGCCGCCGAGAAAGCCATGTCATACAGCAAGCATGTCTATGACATCGTTTCTGGTGTTCAGGCCGACCTCACCAAGCTTGGTGAGACCCATGCCGCTGAAGGTCAGAAGCATGTGCACGACGCGATTGAACAGTTCAGCAAGCATGCTCCAGCTGGCTCAGAAAGCGCTGTCGCCATGATCAAAAGCGGTTTGGCTCAAGCCACAACTGCTTACGATGCAATGACCAAAGCCGCTAAACAGGCCGCCGAAACCGCTGAAAAGAATCTGACTGCGGCTGCCGCAGCAACGTTCAAAGCAGCCGGCGATGCAGCTGAAACAGTGAAAGCCACGACACGTGGCCGTAAAGCAGCTTAAGTTAAAACCTTGCTTAAGGCTGTTTGAACTGAGTCGTAATGCAGTTCGCTAAGCTTTAAAGGCCTTTTGCTCCCCAGGGCGTTGTAGCCAGTCTCGACTGTTTTTTGTCGTCAGGGATCTGGCTGCAGCCACTAGGTGGGCAAAAGGCCTTTTTGTTGTGCGTTGCGTGTGTTTGGTGAGTGAGCCTGTCAGTTTTGCGCTTAGCCGCGAGCGGCAGCCATTGCTTTCACGCATTCACCGACCAACGCCGGCCCACGATAAATCAGCCCAGTGTAGACCTGTACCGCATCGGCACCTGCGGCGATTTTCTCAGCGGCGTGTTGGCCAGTAACAATTCCACCTACCCCAATAATCGCAAGCTCGGCCCCTACGCGCTGTCGCAAGCGTGCGATCACCTCTAGTGAGCGCGCATGTAGAGGCGCGCCTGACAGGCCACCGGCTTCGTCTGCGTGGTTCATACCTTGCACAGCAGAGCGCTCAAGGGTGGTGTTGGTGGCGATGACTCCGTCAATGCCGTGCCGTGGCAACACCTGGGCAATGATATCGATTTGTTCTTCGTTCAAATCGGGGGCGATCTTAACCGCCAAAGGGACGCGTCGGCCATGCTGCTCGGTGAGCTCAAGGCGACGTTGTTGAAGCTGAGACAACAGTTGATCGAGTTCGTGCTCGCCCTGCAGTGCACGTAAGTTTTTTGTATTCGGCGAAGAGATATTGACTGTGATGTAATCGGCGTGCGGGTACACGCCAGCTAAGCCAAGCAGATAGTCACTGGCGGCTTGTTCAATCGGTGTATCAGCATTTTTTCCGATGTTAAGACCGACGATGCCGCCCTTGCTGCGCCAGGTGCTACGTGCCACGTTGGCTAAAAACGTCTCAAGCCCTAGATTGTTGAATCCCAAACGATTGATTAAGGCTTGGGCTTGCGGGATGCGAAACATGCGTGGCTTGGGGTTGCCAGGCTGCCCTCTGGGTGTCACCGTGCCGACCTCGATAAAACCAAAACCCAAATTCCCCATTGCGTCGATATGCGCTCCGTTCTTATCGAGCCCGGCAGCCAGCCCGACGCGATTGAGCAGCGGCAAACCCATCAGGGTGGCGGGATCTGACACTCTGCTGTGCATCATCCCGCGTGTCAGCGAGCAATCGTAAGCCTTTTGCAGCGCATGCAGAGTGGTTTCGTGGGCAGCTTCGGCGTCAAGCGCAAACAGCGCCTGGCGTGCAAGTGGATAAGCTTGAAAAAGAAATGACATAAGCGGTATGAAAATTGAGAAGTGTAAAAAATCGAGAGTCAATCCGTGGCAGGCTAAGCGTTCAACACACGACCGTTAGGGGTCAGAGGCGGGCGGGGTGTCATGCCAGGCGCCTCGGTAGCGGTATTGCGCAGGCATGTAATTGGATTTGTAGGCCATCTTGGGGCTCTGTTCGATCCAGTAGCCTAAGTACAGCCATTGTAAATTGAGTTGGCGACACTGCTGAATTTGCCAAAGTATGCTGTACGTGCCCAAGCTGCCTGCGAGTGTCGGATCGTAAAAGGTGTACACCGACGATAGGCCTTGTTCAAGCACGTCGATGATTGACACCATGCACAACTTGCCGTCTTCGTCGCGAAACTCTACTAAGCGAGTATTGACTCGACTTGCCAATAAAAACTGACCATATTGCGCCTGATTGTCTTCATCCATGCCACCGCCTGGGTGGCGAGCAGCTTGATAGCTTGTGTACAGCGAGTAGTGCTCTTGTGACCAGGCCAGCTTGGCGACTAAAGGGCGCAGGTCTTGGTGGCGCTTCAGAACACGTCTTTGTGTACGGCCAGGCGTAAAGCCGTTGACCGCAACCCTAACCGGTATGCACGCCCGACAGTCGTCACAGTGCGGTCGATAGGTAAATAAGCCACTGCGTCGAAATCCTTCATCTACCAGTTGCGAATAGGTGTCGGCATTGATGAGATGACTGGGTGCTGCCACTTGCGAGCGAGCCTGGCGCTCAGGTAAGTAGCTGCAGGCGTAGGGTGCAGTGGCGTAAAACTGAAGCGCAGCGAACGGTAGTTCTTTTATTTGACTCATGCGAAACGCCTGAAGAACGCCAGTGTGAGGTGTACAAGAATAGTACAGATCGTTACACTTGGCACGAGCGGGCGTCGTGTAAAACGCCTGCCTCATCTAGCCAGCCAGTTTGCCAGGCAATATCGGGGGCAGCCGTGTACTGTCGCACATGCGCAAGAAATTGGTCGCGTGGTACCGGGCACGCACCCATGCTCGCTAAATGAGATGTTTGCATTTGGCAGTCAATCCAGCCGACCTGCTGTTGCCGTAAAAACCATACCAAGTGTGCCAGCGCAATTTTTGAGGCATCGGTGACCTGACTAAACATTGACTCACCAAAAAACATTTTGCCGATACTGACACCATAGAGGCCACCCACCAAGCGACCATTGACCCATGTCTCAATGCTATGCGCTTGCCCCGCCAGATGCCACGCCTGATAAGCCAGTTGCATTTCGGCAGTGATCCAAGTGCCAGGCTGGCCGCCGGCTGCAGCTCGGGCGCAGCCTCGCACGACTGCAGCGAAATTGGTATCAACCTTTACCACGACGTCAAAGTTTGCAGCACGTTGGGCTGTGGCAATTTGACGCAGACGTTTGCGTAACGAGTGCGACACATGAAACGCGCCACATTTCAGAATCATGCGCGGATCAGGTGACCACCATAAGGGCGGCTCGTCGTGTGAAAACCACGGGAAAATACCCTGTGTGTAAGCCGCACGTAAACGTGGGATGGATAAATCAGCCCCTACTGCTAGTAGACCCGCTGGTTCGGTTAGCGCCTGAGAGACCGGCGGAAACGGTGAGTCTGGCTCAAGCCAGGTTAGCGGCAAAGACCCCAAGATCGCCCCAGGCCCTTAACGTTTAGTCAGGCCTAGCGAGTAGTGATGCGTTTCGAAGTGCCCGGTTTCGCGCTCGCGAAGGTAATGCTTCAGTGTTGTTGACACAGACTTAAAGGCGAGGTTATCCCAGGGAATTTCATCGAGGCCATACCAGCGTGCCTCGAGCGTTTCGGGGCCTGGGTCAAGTTCAGGGCCTAAAGCCTTAGCTAAAAAATAGACGTGAACTTGATCCACATGGGGGATATTAATGACAGTGTAGAGTTGGCCAAGCTCGATGCGTACCCCAGCCTCTTCTTGGGTTTCTCGCGCGGCACCTTCATCCATCGCCTCGCCAAGCTCCATAAACCCTGCGGGTAGGGTCCAGGTATTGGCGCGTGGTTCGATCGCACGCAGGCACAATAAGATTTTGTCGCCCCAAATCGGCAGCGTGCCCACGACCAGACGTGGGTTTTGATAATGCACGGCGCCGCAGGTTTCACAAAGGTCTCGTTCGCGATTGTCGCCTTCGAGAAGTTTGCGAATATTTGGCGTGCTGCACTGACTGCAAAATTTTTGCTGTCGTGGCGCCGGAAAATAAAACTCAGATGGGTGGCTCATAGAACACTATTTTAAGGCCAAAGAGGCTCACTGGGTAGGTGCACCGGTCGGATTTGCAACGAAATTTAGGATGGCTGGCAGCTCTTGTCTTTGGACTATCAGAAAAGAGGCGGGTTGCGACAAGGCAGCAAAGACGCCAGTCGGGTCAAAAAAGCTGAGCCCGGTTGCTGGCGTTTGATTGAGATCGCTTTGTTCAAGCACCTCGAGCAAGTTGCGGCAATCTGACGTGAGCAGGCAATTGGCTAAGATCCCTAGGTCGCGGTCATCGATTCTGGCGGCACCTAGGTTGGTTTGGGCATAGAGTTGCCCGTCTTCATCAAGCAACCATTGGGTCACACTCGTAATTGTTTGCCCGTTGTGACTGCTTAGGGTGCCCAGGCTGGGGTCCAGGCGCAGAACGAAGGGCGCAGCATCAAGACGCACATAGACCCGCTGTGGCCCATTCTGAAAAAACCATTCGCCATTAGCCTCGGACGCGTAGTTTCTGCCAATGAAGCTCAGAATTTGAACATTACTGATCCCCTGGCCTTGACCGCCTGCGCGGGCATCGCCTAGTGGATGCAGGCGCCACTCACCACGCGCCGAGAGTGACAGCCAGCCATACGCTGCGGGCACATCGGGCCAGCGAATTTGGGCATCAAGTACGGATTGATCCATGCGACGTTTTCATCCAGAACCAAAGTAAACTACACCACTGCATCGCGGCCAAGACACCCAGCGCGTAAGTGAGTGCCTGAATACGATCGAACCCGCCCGAGACAAACAAATCGGTGATGACACCAAGGCCCCACTGCACGACGAAGGTGCCGGCAAAAATCATCAGATTGAGCGTGGTGAGGACTCGGCCAGCGACGTGGCTGGGAAACTCGAGTGCGGTTTGAGTTTGCAGTAAAAACATTGCGGGTACTGCCAGCGCAATCATGGGCCAAAGCAGCCATGCAGACTCTGTTTGCCAAAGAGGGATAGCGGTAAAACAAAGCGCCAGCCAAAGCAGAGCGGTCGACGATTGCTTGAATAATGAGGCTCCGCGCTTGACAAACCAAGGGCTGAGAACACCCATCGCAAGGTATGACGCCAGAATTGTGCCGTTTAAGTAGAGTAAGACTTGACTGGCCTGCTCGGCCGTCATCTTGAGTGCTTGTGTGAGCCACGGGCCCACCCACAAGGTTTGCAACGCGACAAAGCCTCCGATGATCAGAATAGAGGGCGGTATCGCGCGCAGCATGATCGGATGCATGCATAACGACAAGAAGCTGTCGGAATCAGCTGAGGAACTCGTTTGACTGATTGTTTGGCGGTCATAGTCACCGGTCAAAAAGAACACTAAGCCCGCCGAGATGAGTAGCGAAAAGCTGGCTAAGCTAAATACGTGACGCCACCCTAAGGCCTCGGCGAGTATTAGGGCTGGTTGCGCCGCAATTAACGCCCCGCCTGTACCGGCGACTAACATGCTCATCACCAAGCGCGCTTGCTGCTCTGGCCGGTAGCAACGCCTGAAATACGAGTACGAGGCCATTAAGCAGGCCGAGACCCCAATGCCAATCAGGATGCGACCTAGAAACAGCACCCACAGGGATTGCCCAACAGCGACTAAGAGGGAGCCAAGTGCGGCAACCAGTAAGAGCGCAGCCTCAGTGCGTCGCGCGCCGTAGCGGTCAAGCCAGATGCCTACTGGAATTTGCATCACTCCAAACGCTAAAAAGTACGCCGAAGAGAACCACCCCAGGGCGCTATTTGACAGACTCAGGTCAGCGGCCAAGAACGGGGCGATCGCGGCATTGACCGCTCGCAGTGCATAGGATAGAAAGTACCCAGAGGCGAAGGCTAAAAAAATCCTGACGCCTAAAAACCCGGTTAAGTAGGTGGGGGAAGGGGGCTGTGAGCTGGGTGCCGCTGTAGTTGTCATAAATTTGAGTCGACAGGGCGTAACCGTTTTTTGGAGGCGCAACCCGGAATCGAACCGAGCTTGACGGATTTGCAATCCGCTACATAACCACTCTGCCATTGCGCCGTCAATGCTGAGCTTGCCGGAGGGCGATCATACTACAAAAGGGGATTTTTCTTTTATTATGTTTGCATTACAGTGTCAGAATAAATAAAACTTAGATAATAAAACTTAAATAATAAAATTTAGCTGACTTGGATTGTGTACGGATAAGACTGAACTAGTTTGGGTGGTGTGCAAATACAATCACGTCAAATTCGTCAAGTCAAATTCGGCTGTATGGATATTGAGTTGGTGTTTCACTAGAACAACGTTGGCTCTTCTCGGGTGTGTTCGTGAGCGGAGGGGTCGGCATCACATTATTGGGGCGTGATCATGGCAAGTCATCAGCGCAGGGCGCTTTTACAGTTCGGAGTCGGGTCGGTTGGGCTAGCTGCCCTGCCAGTGTGGGCTCAGGCCGATTGGCCTTCAAAGGCAATCGTGGTCATTGTGCCTTTTCCGGCAGGCGGCGGAACCGACGCCTTTGCGCGCCCGATTTCAGCCGTCATGTCAAAGTCGCTTGGTAAGCAACTGGTGATTGATAGCCGGGGCGGGGCGGGTGGCAATTTGGGGGCGACCTTAGCCGCACGTGCGACCCCCGATGGTTATAACTGGTTCATGGGTGCGGTACATCACGCGATTGCACCTTCGATGTACCCAAACCTTGAGTACAACCTCGAAAAAGATTTCATACCCATTGCGATGGTGGCACGCGTGCCCCAAGTGTTGGTGGTCAACCCTAAAAAGGTGCCAGGTGACTTCAAGGCGTTTGTTGAAACAGCCAAGGCCAATCCAGGCAAACTGAACTATGGTTCTGCCGGCAGCGGAACCTCGCATCACTTGGCCGGCGAGCTTTTTAAAATCCAGTCAAAAACCGATCTCACGCATATTCCTTACAAAGGCGCAGGTCCAGCCTTGCAAGGTTTGCTCGCCGGTGATGTCGATGTGATGTTTGACGGTTTAGGGTCTTCGGCACAGCACATTAAAAGTGGCAGGCTCAATGCCCTGATGGTAGCGGGTAGCACGCGTAATCCTGCCATCCCTGAGGTACCGTGCGCAGCCGAGTTAGGCTTTCCGGATTACAACGTGACGACTTGGTACGGTATTTGGGCGCCAAAGGGCACGCCGCCAGAAGCGCAGGCGCGTATGTTGGCCGAAATTAAAAAATTACCGTTAGATGCGTTGGTCAAAGACGGTTGGGCCGCAAACGGTGCCGAGTTTCCAGACTTAACAGGCGCGCAGTTTGGTGCGTTTGTCAGCGACGAAATTAAACGCTGGGCCGAAGTGGTGAAAACTTCAGGCGCTAAGCTGGATTAAAAGCATTTTGTTGCGTTCGGTGAGTGCCCATCCGCTCGATTAAGTGAGAGGGTTGGGCCCTTACGCTAATTCTTATAACAAAACACCCAAGCGCGTTAACGGCTTGAGGTCTTGAGGCGTATTGGGTATAGAGAAGGTGGCCTAGGCAAAGCGCTTAAAATCGATCGCCTGTGTGCAGTGAGCCTGGGTACTGCTATTTCGATGAATACTGCTCATCCCCCGTTAATGGGGTAGAGCCGAGCCTGCGACTTAGTACCGCACTAAGTGCTAGCACTGAACGCTGCCAAACAAGTTAACTGCTGATGGCCTGGTTCCAGAAAAATCTGGAGCGGGAGAAGAGTCTCGAACTCTCGACCTCAACCTTGGCAAGGTTGCGCTCTACCAACTGAGCTACTCCCGCTTGGGTACTGCTGTATCATTCACAACGTCAGCGACTATAGCACACCTATCCCCCACCATGTCAAATCGATTCTCACAAAAGGGGCAACATTCGTTGATCGCGCAGGCTCAAGACTTGTCTTCGCACAACACGCTGCGACTGCAGTGTCAAGCTGAGCAGGTGGTCGTCCTACAAAGCCTCGAGCAAATGAACGAATTAGGTCGTGAGCTTGTTCGAGCGCCTGAGTGTTTGATGTTGGGCGGGGGTAGCAATGTCATTTTGCCCGCCACGCTGTCGTCTTTAGTCGTGCGTGTTGCGCTCAAAGGGATCGAGTTAATTGAGAGTACTGCTGAGCATTGGTTGATCGATGTGGCGGCCGGTGAAAACTGGCACGACTGGGTGGTCACCGCCACCGCGCGAGGCTGGTGGGGTCTTGAAAATCTTGCGTTGATTCCGGGCACAGTGGGCGCGGCCCCCGTGCAAAACATTGGCGCCTATGGTGTTGAGTTGTGTCAGCGCATTGAGTCGGTGACCGCCTGGCATGTCGTCGAACAACAGTATGTGACGCTGTCGCGCGCTGAGTGTGACTTTGGCTATCGCGATAGTATTTTTAAACGCGCCAAGCGTGGTGAATGGTTAATCGTTTCAGTGCGCTTTGCCTTGCCTAAGGTTTGGCAACCCGTACTGACTTATCCTGATCTGGCAGGCCATCCGCAACTGGCGTTGGGTTCACAGGCTGTGACTGCACAAGACGTACTTGACGCCGTGTGCGCGATTCGTCGCCGCAAATTGCCCGACCCTGCTGTGCTGGCCAACGCAGGTAGCTTTTTTAAAAACCCAGTGGTGTCTGCAACGCAATATCAAGCGCTGCAAGCGCGCTTTGCTAAGCTTGTCGGCTATCAGCAGCCAGAGGGGGGCTTTAAGCTCGCTGCAGGTTGGCTCATCGAATACTGTGGCTTTAAAGGCCTGCGGTCAGGCGCAGTCGGGGTGCACGCCCAACAGGCCTTGGTGCTAGTGAATTATGGCCATGCCCAGGCAGACGACTTGCTCGCTTTGGCAAGCAGCATTAGTCAGGCGGTGCAGAAAACCTTTGGCGTCCTGCTCGAGATTGAGCCCGTAATCGTTTAAGTGACCGAAACGTCACCGTCTAGCACTCAGGCTTTGGTATGCCTCGCACCTCGCTTAGCCTTTAACTCAGTTATTTAAAGCCCAAGCACGGTCTGCATATCAAACAGGCCTGCTTGTTTGTCTTTCAAAAACCGCGCTGCACGTAAGCTGCCTTCAGCGTAGCCAGCGCGGCTGCTCGAACGGTGAGTGATCTCGATGCGCTCGCCGATGCCGCAAAAATAGACAGTATGGTCACCGACGATATCGCCGCCGCGCACCACTGAAAAGCCGATCGTGCCAGCCTCGCGAGGCCCTGTGTGGCCTTCGCGCGTCCAGGTGGCGATTTCATCAAGGGGCTTGCCCCAAGCCTGGGCAACGGTTTCGCCCATTTTGAGTGCTGTACCCGAAGGGGCATCAACTTTATGGTGATGGTGGGCTTCAAAGACTTCGACGTCGTAGCCCGAGTTGAGAATCCGCGCGGCCATGTCTAATAATTTAAGCGTTGCGTTGACGCCAACGCTCATGTTTGGCGCAAACACCACGCCAATTTTTTTTGCTGCCTCGGCGATCGCCGTTTTGCCGGCATCGTCAAACCCTGTGGTGCCAATCACCATATTGACCCCGTGCTGCGCGCAGGCTGCCAAGTGCAGTAGCGAGCCTTCGGGGCGAGTGAAATCGATCAGGCAGTCGGCGCCTTTGAGCACAGACAGATCCTCTGTAATCAGCACGCCGCTTGGTTTGCCTAAAAAGGCGCAGGCGTCTTGGCCAAGCATCGGAGAGCCGGCCACATCAAGCGCCGCAGCCAACGCGAGATCGGTTGACTGAGACACCGACTCAATCAGCATACGGCCCATGCGGCCACTGGCACCAGCAATTGCAATTCGCATCATCTCGAGCTTACCTAAAGTCGTTGTGTTAGCGCAGCTGCACCGGCGCATCTTCAGGCGCGCCAGGCATGGCCTGAGGGTCGCTCAGGGGCGGCCCGTTTGTTGACATCTGATCGATGCTGACCCCAGGGATCAGCTGAACGGCGGCACCGCCATCGTTATTCATGCGCTCGTTATCAGGTTTAATTTGTTTGTCTTCACGAATAACAGTACCCACTTCTTCGCGTGCAATTTGAAAAGGTTGCATCTCGGGTTGCTCTTCGCCACGCCAGCTTTCTAGCTGGGCGCCGTTGAAAAAAATCGTGAGCGTGCGTTCTTCTATCTTGCCACTGCCTGCGCGGTAAAAGTAGGGATAATCCCAGCGGTTATTGTGCAGGGCGCTTGTCAGCATTGGCGTGCCCAGGGCGAAGCGAACCTGTTCGCGTGTCATGCCAGGGCGCAACAGGCTTACCTGATCTTTGGTGATCCAGTTACCCTGTTGAACGCCGGCTCTATACGGAAACCCCCAGCGGCTTGAGCTGCAACCGGTGGCTGCTGCGACCAGTAGGGCGAGCGCCAGGCCTGTGCGCAGGTGCAAAGCGAAAGTATGAAACTTGACCACTGCGAACCTCTATCTGATAAACAGCCAAAGACGTTATCATAAAGGTTTACGCGGTCAAACGTTGGTCTCTCAAACGATCTTGCGAGTTTTTTTGGCGATTTTGTCCTAAACGCGAAGGGATTCAGAGCCAAAACGAGGAATTGCCGATGTACACCGAAAACGATCCGAACGATCTTAAAAACGTGGGCTTAAAGGCGACGTTTCCACGCCTGAAAATACTCGATATTTTTCGTAAATCCGGCGCGCGTCATCTAAGTGCCGAGGATGTCTACCGTGCGTTAATTGGCGAGAGTATCGATATTGGCTTAGCCACTGTATACCGGGTATTAACGCAGTTCGAGCAGGCCGGCATTCTGGCACGTAGCCAGTTTGACGGCGGCAAGGCGATTTTTGAGCTCAATGATGGCGATCATCACGATCATTTGATTTGCACGCATTGCGGCAAGGTGGCTGAATTTACCGATTCTGATATTGAAAAACGGCAACATAAGGTCGCGCGTGACAATGGTTTTATTTTAGAGAGCCACGCAATGGTCTTGTATGGGGTCTGTACGACCTGCCACGGGACAGGTCGCTAGTTGCCCGGTTGGGATTCGTGCGCCCTGACGAAGTAGGGCGTTGGCTCAGGCTCGGGCGCCCTGACGAAGCCAGACGTTGACTAAGGCTGCAATAGTTCTTTAGCGTGTTCGCGCGTGGTGTTGGTAATTTTGATGCCCCCCAACATACGGGCAACTTCTTCGACGCGTTCAGGCGGTTGCAGCAAAGCAATGCTGGATTGCGTTTTGCCTTTGACATTTTGCTTGCTGACTTGAAAGTGGTGTTGTCCGCGCGCAGCGACTTGTGGCAAGTGTGTGACGCACAGGACTTGATGGCGGGCACCGAGTTCTCGCAGCAAATTGCCGACTACCTCAGCGACGGCACCGCCAATGCCGCTATCCACTTCATCAAAAATCAGCGTAGGTACGCGGGCGGCACGACTGGCGATCACCGAGAGTGCCAGTGAAATACGAGCGAGTTCACCGCCAGACGCCACTTTTGCCAAAGGGCGCGGGGTGCTGCCGGCATGACCCGCCACCAAAAATTCAACCTGATCTTGTCCGTGGCTTGCGGCTGGGCCCGCATGCATGGCAATACTGAATTGCCCGCCCTCCATCGCCAGTGTTTGCATCGCCTTGCTAACGTGTTTGCCAAGGTCAATCGCAGCCTTGGTGCGCGCCGCAGACAAGGTTTTGGCCGCAGCCTCGTACTCTGATTGTCGGGCAACAGCCTGCGCTCGCAGTGCTTGAATATCACTTGATGTTTGCAGTGCGGCGAGGTCGGCTTTGAGCGTTTGCTCAAGGCTGTACAGGTCGTCAGGCTCGGTTTTGAATTTGCGTGCCAATTCAAAAATGGTGCGCAGTCTGTTGTCAAGGACAGACAATCGGGCCGGATCGAGTTCGGCGCGTGACACGTAATCGTTGAGATCTGACACCGCCTCGCCTACAGCGATATGGGCAGAGTCGAGCGCGTCGTAGACTGTTTTTAACTGTGAGTCGTGACGCAATAACTGACCAATCCGCTGCACGGCTGCACCTAACTGCTGCTGCACCGAGGCCTCAGCTTCATCGAGCGAAGCGAGTGTTTGAGCCGCACCATCCAACAGCGACTGACCATTGGCCAAGCGGGTGTGCTCGGCTGAAATATCGGCCCACTCTGTGACCCCAAGTGACAAGCGTGCAAGCTCGCTGGTTTGCCATTCAAGTCGCTCACGCGCCTGCGCTAAGCTGCTGGCGTCTTGCTCGGATACCGCCAATTGCTTTTCAGTGGCACGCCAGGCTTTAAAGGCGAGTGCGGTGGTTTGCCTGAGTGGCTGAAGGCTGCCGTGCGCGTCTAGCAGTTCGCGTTGATTATCGGCACGCAATAAACTTTGATGAGCGTGCTGGCCGTGGATGTCGATCAGTTGCTCGCCAATTTCGCGTAACTGTGTGATCGTGACAACCGAACCATTGACGTAGGCTCGACTGCGGCCCTGCGCGTCAATCACGCGACGCAAGACCAGTTCATGATCAGCGTGTAAATCATGTTCGGCTAGCCATGAGGTGAGCGAGTCGGGTGTTTCAAACACCGCGCTGATTTCAGCTCGGCTAGCCCCCTCGCGCAGCACCGACGAGTCGGCTCGCTCGCCCAGTGTTAACGCTAAGGCGTCAATCAAAATCGATTTGCCGGCACCGGTTTCGCCCGAAAAAACGGTAAAACCTGTGTCAAAACTAATATCGGCTTCGGTGACGATGACGAAGTCTCGGATGTGCAAGCCACGTAGCATGGGCTATTCGGCCTCAGCGCCCGAGCGGGGCATGCGGTTCCAGTCGAGTTTGCGACGCAGCGTTGAGAAAAAACTATACCCCGCAGGATGCAAAAACCGAATGTTGTGTGGGGCACGCTGCACCACGATACGATCGCCTGGCATCAGGTCAGACCAGGTTTGCATATCAAAGTGTACGCTCGCACCCCCTTCGCTGCGGCCCATGGCTGTTAGCGTCATGTTTAACACCCCATCAGCGGGGATCACAATCGGGCGGTTCGACAGCGTTTGTGGGGCAACAGGTACTAAGACGATGGCGCTGACTTCAGGGTGCAAGATCGGGCCAGCCGACGACAAGGCGTAGGCGGTTGAGCCTGTTGGGGTGGCCACGATCAAGCCGTCGGCTCGCTGTGTATACATGTAGGTGTTGTTGACTTCGACCCGCACTTCAATCATGCCGCCACGCCCCGAGCGGTTTAGCACCACGTCATTAAGTGCGGTTGCCGCAAACATTTGCTCGGTGCCGCGCCAAACGGTGGCGCTTAGCAGCATGCGCGTCTCGGTTTCGTAGCGGCCTTGCAATAAATCGGTGAGCGCTTCAGTGGAATGTTGCAGCGGAATATCAGTAATAAAGCCCAGGCGTCCGTGATTGATCCCAACCACAGGTACGTCAAAGGGCGCCAAATGGCGAGCGGCCCCCAGCATGGTGCCATCGCCCCCCATCACAATGGCAAGACTGGCCTGCTGTCCAATTTCGGCAAAGCTGGCGGCTGGGTATTCGCTTACCCTCGTTTGGCGAGCGGTGTCTGCCTCGACTAAGACCTGAGATCCTTCTCGCACTAATAGTTTTGCCAAGGCGCGCAGCGGCGCGTGCAGGTCTGAATCCTGGTAGCGGCCAACTAGAGCAATAATAGGAAAATGCATAGGTTTCATCATCCGCGAAAATCTAACCGATTATAGGGTCGACAAAGGTAAAATAGGGCAATGATGGATGATCGCGCGCGCGCGCTGCTTAAAGCGCTTATTGAACGTTATATAGACGATGGCCAGCCGGTCGGCTCGCGCACGCTCTCAAAAATGTTTGAATTGTCTCCGGCGACCATCCGCAACGTGATGGCCGATCTTGAAGAACTCGGCCTGATTCATAGCCCCCATACTTCGGCGGGCCGCATACCCACCCCACGGGGCTATCGGGTGTTTGTCGATACCATGCTCACGGCGCAACCGGTTGATTTGCACCCGGTCTCTACCGTGCGCGACTTACAAACGGGTTCTGATCCAGCCCGTGCCGTGCAGGCCGCCGCGGCGATGCTGTCAAGCCTGAGTCAGTTCGCGGGCGTAGTGTTATCACCACGCCGGGCTCAAGTCTTTCACCAGATTGAGTTCATTCGCCTCTCTGAAAAACGCATCTTGCTGATTATCGTGACGCCTGATGGCGACGTGCAAAATCGTATTTTGCTGACCCCGCGCGATTACACTGCCACGTCTTTAATTGAAGCCGCTAACTTTTTTAACCATAATTTCGCAGGTAAATCCTTTGCCGCCGTCCGGCAAACCTTGGCTCATGATTTGGCACGCTTGCAAGTCGATATGTCGCGCTTGATGCAAGCCGCAGTTGAAGCCGGAGCGCAAGCCGCCGACGAGGTTGAAACCGTGGTGATTTCAGGTGAGCGCAAGCTACTGGATGTCAACGAGCTGGCGTCTGACATGGATCGCTTGCGCAAAACCTTTTCAATGTTTGAGAAAAAAACCGATTTATTGCAATTGCTTGAGGTTTCGAGCCAAGCGCAAGGTGTGCAGATTTATATTGGTGGAGATTCGCAGTTGGTACCCACCGAAGATTTATCTGTCGTCACGGCACCTTACAACATTGATGGCCATGTCATCGGCACGCTCGGTGTGATTGGCCCCACCCGAATGGCCTACGAGCGTGTGATCCCCATCGTCGATATTACGGCGCGCCTGCTTTCAAGCGCGCTTAGCCACCACCCTCACGAGCGTTAACAGCATGCGTTTCTGGCCTGAACCCAAGCGCGACCTTCCGCGCAATTCCCGTTTTGTCCCTTGGCCCAAGCCCTTTAAAACAGGTGGTGTTGGGGTCATTCTTGTCAACCTTGGTACGCCAGACGAACCCACTGCGCCTGCGATCCGCCGGTATTTGCGCGAGTTTTTGTCCGATCCGCGCGTCATTGAAATCCCCAAGTTGCTCTGGTGGCCGATCTTAAATGGTCCGATCTTGATGGCGCGGCCGCGCAAACTGGTGCCGCGCTACAAAAGCGTCTGGATGGAGGGTGGGTCGCCTTTGATGGTGTACACCCAACGTCAAACAGAGGGGCTACGGCAGTTGTTTGCGCAACGCGGGCTCGCCATCGAAGTCGAAACTGGCATGCGCTACGGCGAACCCTCAATTAAAAATGCCATGCTGCGTTTGCGCGAGCGTGGTTGTGAACACTTGCTCGTGGTGCCGCTCTATCCGCAGTACGCCTCAAGCACAACCGCGACGGTGGTGGATGAAGTCGCTCGGGTCGCCAGCCACATGCGCGATCAGCCAGCGCTGCGTTTTATCAAACGGTTTCATACGGATCCAGCCTTTATTGGCCCCTTGGGCGATAAGATTGCGGCCTTTTGGCAAGAGCATGGCAAACCACAAAAACTGGTCATGAGTTTTCATGGCTTGCCCAGGCAGTGCGTTGATATGGGTGATCCTTACTGTCGCGACTGTTACGAAACGGCCAGGGCCTTAGCGCAGTATTTAGGTTTGTCTGATGATGCCTATCAAGTGACCTTTCAAAGCCGTTTTGGCCCCGCCAAATGGCTTGAGCCCTACACTGAGCCAACCTTGCAACGGCTTGCCCAGCAAGGGGTGACTGAGATTGACGTGGTGTGCCCAGGATTTTTAGCCGACTGCCTTGAAACGCTTGAAGAAATTCAGGTCGAGGTCTGCGAAACCTTTATGCATGCTGGTGGCAAACGGTTTAGGTATATCCCCGCGCTAAATGACGACCAAGCCTGGGTGACCTCGCTAGCCGATATGGTGCTAAGTCATCTGCAGGGCTGGCCGATCGAAGCCTAACTTGAGGCTTGTCCTGTTTTGCTAGCGGCGCCGTTAGCACTAAAAGTTTTTCAGGATTTGTTGGTCACTTTAGGTCTTGACTGACGAGATAGCAGGTCTGCTGTCTGAGTGTGCCCGCTCGCGCTTTGCGAAACCTCACTAGTGAGGTCTTTGCAAGCCCTGTCGCCCGCTTATCAGCGGCGGCAGGGCCACCGCACTAAAAAATGTTCGTGGTTAACCCTTGAATTATGGGGTTCAGCCCCAATGTTTCTCATTAATCATGCATTTTTCTGGAGAAGTAGATGGCATCCCCCCAAGACTCGACTGATGGCAATAAAGAGCACGATCCCGAAATGGCCGCAGCACCTGCAGATGGTGCAACTGAGGCCGTTCAAGAGTCGGTTGTTTTAGACCCCCTCGAGCAACTGCAGGCTGAACTCGCTGCTGCGCTTGCTCAAGTTGCCGAGCAAAAGGACCAAGCCTTGCGTGCTCACGCTGAAATGGAAAACGTCCGTCGGCGCGCCCAAGAAGAAGTCTCTAAGGCCCGTAAGTTTGGTATTGAATCGTTTGCAGAAAGCCTGGTGCCGGTTAAAGATAGTTTAGAGGCCGCACTGGCGCAGGCTGAGCAAACCGCTGAAACCATGCGCACAGGTATTGAAGTGACCCTCAAACAGTTGGTCAGTGCGTTTGAGCGCAACCATCTTAAAGACATTGCGCCTGCAGCTGGCGCTAAGTTTGATCCGCACCAACATCAGGCGATTGCGACGATTCCGGCTGAACAAGCGGCCAACACGGTGGTGCAAACCTTGCAAAAGGGCTACCTGATTGCAGATCGCGTGTTGCGCCCTGCTTTGGTGACCGTCGCGGCCTGAATGGACAAGCCCTAGTGACTGTTGTGGCTTGAATTGATAGCCCCAGTGGCTGTCGTAGCTTGAATTGATAGCCCTAGTGGCTGTTGTGGCTTGAACTCTGGGCTTGAATCAAGGTGGCGACGTTACGCCGGCGCCCTGAAGTCCGAGTTTGAGACAAGTTTGCGGCTCGGCGCCAACTGAATGGGGCCCGAGTTTGAGAATTAAGTTTTTTTAGGTTTTGGGCAATAAAACAGGGTTTTAGTCTTGAAATCGCTCAATTCCCCCCCAATTAACACTCATCAAAGCAGTTCATCCTAATTCTGATTTTTAAAAGGTAGTTTGACCATGAGCAAGATTATCGGTATCGACCTTGGCACCACCAATAGCTGCGTGGCAGTGATGGATGGCGGCAAAGTAAAAATTCTTGAAAACGCCGAGGGCACCCGCACGACGCCTTCAATCGTCGCCTATATGGAAGACGGTGAAACCTTGGTTGGCGCACCCGCCAAGCGCCAGGCCGTGACCAATCCTACCAACACACTGTATGCAGTGAAGCGCCTGATCGGTCGTAAATTCACCGAAAATGCTGTACAAAAAGATATCAACTTGATGCCTTACAAAATCGTCAAAGCCGACAACGGCGATGCCTGGGTTGAAGCCCAAGGTAAAAAACTTGCGCCTTCGCAGGTTGCCGCAGACGTCTTGCGCAAAATGAAAAAGACAGCAGAAGACTTTTTGGGCGAAACCGTTACCGAAGCTGTTATCACTGTGCCTGCGTACTTTAACGATAGCCAGCGCCAGGCCACCAAAGATGCTGGTCGTATCGCCGGTTTAGACGTTAAGCGCATTATCAACGAGCCAACCGCTGCGGCGCTTGCGTTCGGCCTGGATAAGTCTGAAAAGGGCGACCGTAAGATCGCCGTGTTTGACTTGGGTGGTGGTACGTTTGATATCTCGATCATCGAGATCGCCGATGTTGACGGTGAAAAGCAATTTGAAGTGTTGTCAACCAACGGCGATACGTTTTTGGGTGGCGAAGACTTTGACCAACGCATCATTGAATATGTGATTGCTGAATTCAAGAAAGAGCAAGGTGTCGATCTGTCAAAAGATGTGTTGGCCTTGCAGCGCTTAAAAGAAGCTGCTGAAAAAGCCAAGATTGAATTGTCGTCGGCTCAGCAAACTGAGATCAACTTGCCGTACATCACGGCAGATGCCTCAGGCCCTAAGCATTTGAACTTGAAGATGACACGCGCCAAGCTCGAGTCACTGGTTGAAGAACTGATTTCGCGCACGATGGACCCCTGCAAAATCGCGATCAAAGACGCAGGCGTCAAAATCAGCGAAATTGACGATGTGATCTTGGTGGGCGGTATGACCCGCATGCCTAAGGTGCAAGAAAAGGTTAAAGAACTGTTTGGTCGCGAGCCACGTAAAGACGTCAATCCCGATGAAGCGGTGGCTGCCGGTGCTGCGATTCAGGGCTCAGTGTTGTCGGGCGATCGTAAAGACGTGTTGCTGCTTGACGTGACGCCTTTGTCGTTGGGTATCGAGACGCTTGGTGGTGTGATGACCAAGATGATTACCAAGAACACGACAATCCCAACGCGTCATTCGCAAGTGTTCTCAACGGCCGATGACAATCAGCCAGCGGTCACGATTAAAGTGTTTCAGGGCGAGCGCGAAATCGCTGCAGGTAACAAGACGTTGGGTGAGTTCAATCTTGAAGGGATCCCACCCGCTTCGCGTGGCACTCCACAGATTGAAGTGACGTTTGATATTGATGCCAATGGTATTGTGCACGTGTCTGCCAAAGACAAGGGTACAGGCAAAGAAAACAAAATCACGATTCAAGCAAACTCTGGCCTGACCGAAGAAGAGATTCAGCGGATGGTGAAAGATGCTGAAGCGAACGCTGAAGAAGATCACCGTATGGCTGAACTGGCGCTGGCTCGCAATAGCGCGGATGGCTTAGTGCACTCGACACGCAAGTCAATGACTGAGTACGGGGATAAGCTGGAAGAGGCTGATAAAACAGCGATTGAAGCGGCCTTGAAAGACGTTGAAGACGCCTTGAAAGACAACGCTGATAAAGCCACAATCGATGCCAAAGTTGAAAGCTTAGGGACTGTGTCGCAAAAACTAGGCGAAAAGATGTATGCCGAAGCACAAGCAGCGCAGGCGGCGGCCGGTGCTGGGGCAGAGGGCGCTGGTGCAGGTGCAGGTGCCGCAGGCGGCACTAAGCCAGCTGATGATAATGTGGTTGACGCCGACTTCAAAGAAGTGAAGCGCGACGCAAAATGATCGCCGAGTTGTAAATCGTATCCGCCCGGAACGCTTTTTAGCCTTCCGGGCGTGTTGTTTAGATTCACTTACTGAGCTTAAAGCATGGCAAAGCGCGACTTTTACGAAATCCTTGGCGTAGCCAAAAATGCGTCAGATGATGAGCTGAAAAAATCTTATCGCAAACTTGCGATGAAATATCATCCTGACCGCAACCCTGATAGCAAAGAAGCCGAAGAAAAATTCAAGCAGGCCAAAGAGGCCTACGAGATTCTGTCGGATGACAGCAAGCGTGCCGCCTACGATCGTTATGGTCATGCGGGTGTTGATCCCAATGCTGCGGGCGCTGCAGGTGGCGCCGGTTTTGGTGATGCCTTTGGCGATATTTTTGGCGAGATTTTTGGTGGCGCAAGGCGTGGTGGTGGCGGTGGTGGCCCGCAGGTGTACCGCGGGGCTGACCTAAAGTACGCGATGGATATTACCCTTGAGCAAGCAGCCAACGGTTTTGATACTGAAATTCGTGTGCCAAGCTGGGAAAACTGCGAAGTCTGCAAAGGGTCGGGGGCCAAAGTCGGAACCAAACCTAAAACCTGCCACACCTGCGGCGGCGCCGGTGCAGTACGGATGCAGCAGGGCTTTTTTAGCGTGCAGCAAACTTGTCCGACTTGTCATGGTAACGGTAAAGAAATCACCGACCCTTGCGTGTCGTGTGATGGTGTGGGCCGCACACGTCGCAATAAAACGTTACAGGTTAAGATCCCCGCAGGGATTGATGACAGCATGCGCATTCGTTCGTCGGGTAATGGCGAGCCGGGCATCAACGGTGGCCCTTCGGGCGATCTGTTTGTTGAAATCCACATCAAAGAACACAAGATTTTTCAGCGCGATAACGATGACCTGCACTGCGAATTGACGATTCCGTTCACCAGTGCAGCGTTGGGGGGCGACATTCAGGTGCCAACCCTGAATGGCAAAGCTGAGATTTCGATCCCTGAGGGAACGCAATCCGGCAAAACGTTCAGATTGCGTGGCAAGGGGATCAAAGGCGTGCGCGCGTCCTATCCCGGAGACTTGTACTGCCACGTGGTGGTTGAAACACCTGTGCGCTTAACCGATGAGCAAAAGGGGTTGCTGCGACAGTTTGAAGCCTCATTGGGCGAAGGCAGTGATAAGCACTCGCCCCAAAGTAAGTCGTGGACAGATCGTGTGAAAGACTTCTTTTCTTAGTGGTTGTGTACGGTTCGAACGCTGTTTGGTTTGAACCCTTCCGCTAAGTAAGAGCGTGTCTTGAGCAATAAAAACCTGAGTGAAATAAAGTTTAAGCAACAGAAGACTTAGAAATTAAAAGCCCCCAGAAAATTGGCTGAATCGCCAAGTGTCTGGGGGCTTTTTCACGAAACGTGTGGAAATCCTCCTTGTTCAAGGGAGGGGGTTTAAGTTTGAAAGTATCCCCGAAGTGATCCCTCGAGGCTGACGACTTGGTTATTTCTTTTTCTCAAAGTCACCGGCAGCGACGCTGCTGAACTGAGCGGGTTGCAAATACTGACGTACCGCAGCGTTCAGTTGTTCAGGCGTAAGCGCTGCGATTTTCTGGTCTAAGTCAGCGGCCCACGCAAACGTACGCTCACTATCGAGGTAGCTGACCCAGGCCGAGGCAAGGCTGCCTTGCTGCGCGCGTGCGAGTTTGCGGTAGTTCAGCAGTGCCGTGATGCCATCTTTGACTTCTGTTGCCTCGAAGCCGTCTTTGACCAAACGATCAAGTTCTTGGCGAATCGCCTCTTGAACTTTGGTGCGATTTTCGGGGGCGAAGATTGCGTAGACACCCCAAGAGGCCGTGGGTTCAAAGGACGATACCGACAAGCGGCTGCGCACGTTGTAAGACAAGCCTTCTTTTTCGCGCACACGCATCCACAGGCGAGAGGTTTCAGACGACCCTAGCAAAAAGTTTGCAAGATATAGCGCAGGGTAAGCCGGATCAGTATCTTGAAGCTTTAAACCTAAGTTGGCCGTATAAAAGGCATTCGCCTTATCAGGTGTTAACGCCTGCATTTGCTCAGGCTTGACCTCGCGATAAGGGTTGCTGATACGCGTGTAAGGTGCACCAGGAGCCCAAGTGCTTAAGGCCTTGGTCACGGTTTGTTCAAAGCTCGCAGGATTAAAGTGCCCCACGATACCGATCGATACCTTGCTGGCTCCGTAAAACGTCTTGTGAAAGTTCACCAGGTCGTTGCGTTTGAGGCTCGTGACGGCAGCTAAAGACTCTTCGAAACTAGGCATATAACGAATATCGTCTTTTGCCCACGGATTGTCGTGACGCGTGAGCATGCGCGAAGCAATCGCGGTTGGCTCGGTCATTGAGCTTTTTAGGCTTGTGGTGAGTTTGCTGGTGTATTCGTCGAGTTGCTCTTGCGCAAAGTTAGCGTGTTGCACCACCTCAAACACCAGTGCCACCAGCGCATCGATATTGGCATGTGTGGTCGACACGCTAATCGTCAAATCAGTACCCGAGCCCGAAATACCAACTTCTCCCCCGAGTGCGTCAATACGATCACCAATTTGCTCGCGCGTCAGGGTATCGGTGCCCTTGAGCAAAAGATCTGCCGTCACAATCGCGTTCAAGCGCTGGCCTTTTAAGGCCTCGACGCTACCGAACTGCAGAGCGATGGTGGCATTGACTCGATCGCCACGCGCTTCTTTTGGCAGCATGGCGAGTTTGACTGAGCCCTTGGGCACGGTGAGCGTTTTGCGTTGCGTGAGCGCGTCGATGTTTGCGGGGTCTGGGTCAAAGGCTTCGGCCTGTTTGAGTTGGGTGTTGCCGGTATAGCCTGCCAAGTCTTTTTGTAGATCAGGAATCGCCACCAACGGTGCGCGCACAGGTTTTTCGGTCGGTATGTATTGCCCTTGCGTACGATTGGCACGCGTCAGATAGTCTTGCCCGACACGTTGCGCTTGCTCAAGGGTCACTGCGCGAATACGGTCGCGCGAGACAAACAGCATACGCCAGTCGCCCACGGCGATGGCCTCAGACAGTACTGAGCTGATTTTTTGGGCATCACTAAACATCTGATCCCAGCTTTTGAGCCACTGGTTGCGCACACGCTCAAGTTCTTCGGCTGTGAACGGTTGCTTGGCGAGCGACTCAATCGTGGTCGTGAGTGTGTCAAGTGCCTTGGCTTGATCGGTGCCGGGCTCGAGGGTCGCCCCGAACATCACGATGCCTGGCGCATATTCGTCCATCGTAAAGCCCAGCACGCTTGCGGCCTGCTTGGTGGGTACCAGCGCCTTGTAGAGTCGGCCAGACGGGGTGTCGGCGATCATCATGCTCGCGAGATCGAGCGCCGAAAAGTCGACGTGTGAAGCAGGGGGCACGTGGTACATCGTCGCAACGAGTGGCGAGCCTCCGGTGCGGCGCAGCGTAATCGCTCGTTCGCCATCTTGTACTGGCTCGACGGTGTACTCGGGTGACAGCTTGCGGGTTGGCTTTGGAATACTGGCAAAGGCACCAATGACATCCTTCAGCGCAGCTTGAGGATCGAATTTTCCGGCAATGATCAAGACGGCGTTGTCGGGTTGATAGTGCGTGCGATAAAACGCCTGCAACTGACCAATATCGACATTTTCGACATCAGAGCGTGCACCAATAGGGGTCTTGCCGTAGTTATGCCACTGAAAAGCAACCCCCAGCATCTTTTGCCAAAGCATTTGAAAGGGATTGTTTTCGCCGCTTTCCATCTCGTTGCGTACCACCGTCATTTCGGTGTCGAGGTCTTCACGTTTGATCGTTGAGTTGATCATGGCATCGGCTTGCCAGCCGATATACCATTTAAGGGTGTCAGGATTGGCAGCAAAGCTTGCGTAATAGTTGGTGCGGTCAGTCGAGGTTGAACCGTTTGCTTGCAACCCACGCTTTGAAAATTCACCTAACGCGTTTGGAGTGTTTGGTGTGCCCTTGAAGAGCATGTGCTCAAGCAGGTGCGCCATGCCGGTTTCGCCATAGTTTTCGTGGCGCGAACCTACAAGGTAGGTCATGTTGACCGTGGTGGTCGGTTTAGAGTCGTCGGGTGCCAGCAAAATGCGCAAGCCGTTGACCTCAAGCCTGTACTCAGTGATTCCTTCGACGCTTGTGACCGCTGTGACCCCTGCTGGTAGGGTGAGTTCTGTACTTTGGGCCGCTGCGATAAAAAAGAGAGAACCCAGTAAAGCGCACTTCAAGGCACGGGTAAGCAGCCACATATGAGCAATCCAAAAAGATGTGAATGAACCTGTTTGAGCGCAAGCACTCGAAAAGGTTCATTCGAGAGGCGAATTACTTAGAAAGCAGACGCATCGCCTGTTCAATCCCCGAGACCGTCACCGGAAACATCTTGTCCTGAACGATGTTACGAATCAGGGCGATGGATTGTCGATATTGCCAAGAAGCTTGTGGTTCAGGGTTGAGCCAAACAGCTTTGGGCCAAGTCGTAATCATGCGCTGCAACCATTCGGCGCCAGGCTCTTTGTTGTAGTGCTCGACTGAGCCGCCCGGCTGCAAGATTTCGTACGGGCTCATCGTGGCGTCGCCAACAAAAATCAGTCGCCAGTCAGCGTTAAATTTGCGCAACACATCTTGCGTTTCAAAACGCTCCATTTGCCGACGTCGGTTTGATTTCCAGAGGTGCTCGTAGGGGCAGTTATGAAAATAATAGACTTCTAAGTGCTTGAACTCGCTGCTCGCCGCTGAGAACAACTCTTCAACGCGGGCGATGTGGTCATCCATGCTGCCACCCACATCCAGCAACATCAAGACCTTTACATTGTTATGGCGCTCGGGAACCATTTTGATGTCAAGGTATCCTGCGTTGCGGGCGGTGCTGGTGATGGTGTCGTCTAGATCGAGCTCAAAATCTGAGCCCTCACGGGCAAAGCGGCGCAAACGTCGCAAGGCGACTTTGAAGTTGCGGGTACCAAGTTCAATTGAATCGTCGTAGTCTCTAAAGTTGCGTTCGTCCCAAACCTTAACGGCAGTACGATTGCCGCCCGAGGCGCCGCCCACCCGAATGCCTTCTGGGTTAAAGCCGCCGTTGCCAAACGGCGACGTGCCGCCCGTACCGATCCATTTGCTGCCACCTTCATGGCGCTCTTTTTGCTCTTCGAGCCGTTCTTTGAACATTTCTAAAAGCTTATCAAGCCCGTGTTTTTCCAGCTCAGCTTTTTGTTCGGGTGTCAGGTGCTTTTGCAGCTCTTTGACCAACCAGTCGAGTGGAATTTTTTTGCCAGGCGGCAAAATCTGCTCGAGGCTGCGGTAATAGCCAGCGAAGGCCCGGTCAAAGCGATCAAAGAGTGTTTCGTCTTTGATGAGGGTGGTGCGCGCCAAAAAATAAAAGTCTTCAAGCGTAGGCGGCATCAGCGGCGTTGAAAGTGCTTCAAGTAACGTCAAATACTCTTTGACAGAGACTTTGAGTTTTTGCGTACGCAGGTGGTAGAAGAAATCAACGAGCATGGCGTTTGAGCTGATAGGTTAGGTGGTCGCGAACCTCAGGCCATTCGCCTGCGATCACGCTGTACATGACGGTGTCACGCACCGTGCCATCGCGGCGCAAGGCATGATGGCGAATAGCGCCGTCGCGCTTTGCCCCGAGCCTTTCGATGGCGCGCTGCGAGGCGTAGTTAAAGTTGTCGGTACGCCAACCGACAACACCGGCGCCCAGCGTATCAAACGCGTGGGTGAGCAACAGTAGTTTGCAGGCGGTATTGACATGCGTGCGTTGCAGGCTTTTACCGTACCAGGTGTAGCCGATTTCAAGACGCGCAACGGAGGCGATGATGTCGTGGTAACGAGTGGTACCAAGGATTTTGCCAGAGGTCTCATCCTTGACCACGAAGGGCAACATGTGCCCTGCCGCCAAACCGTCGAGCGCCGTCTGAATATAGCTAGACGTTTGATCGGGCTCGGGCACTGAAGTCACCCGCAGATTCCAAAGTTCTCCGTCGCATGCCGCGGCTGTCAAGCCTTCGGCGTGCGCTTGCGAGAGTGGCTCGAGACGGACGCCCCAGCCTTGCAAGGCACAGGGCGAGGGGGCCTGCTGAAAGCCTTGATTTTTAACCATTGTTTGGGCCTGAAGGACGACGGGTGCTGCTGCGTGTGACGGCAGCAAGGCGTTCGAGCAATTGCAAATCTTGCTCGTTTTTAAGCAGTGCGCCAGCCAGCATCGGCACCGAGGTGGCGGCGTGCGCGTCGATCTCTGCGGGGCTGACGTCTTCTGCGATCAAGAGGCGCAGCCAGTCTAGAAACTCAGAGGTTGAAGGCTTCTTCTTCAGGCCGGGCGCTTCGCGCAACGCAAAAAACGTATCTAGTGCTGCGCGCAAGACTTCAGCGTGCAGGTTAGGAAAGTGCACGTCGACAATGCTGCGCAAGGTGTCGCGATCAGGAAAGCGAATGTAATGAAAGAAGCAGCGGCGCAGAAACGCGTCTGGCAGGTCTTTTTCGTTATTTGAAGTGATGATGACGAGCGGACGGTGAAGCGCACTAATCGTTTCACGCGTTTCGTAAACATGAAATTGCATTTGGTCGAGTTCGCGCAACAAGTCATTCGGAAACTCGATGTCGGCTTTGTCGATTTCATCGATCAGAAGCACAACAGGCGCTGGCGCAGTAAAGGCCTGCCACAGTACGCCTTGCATGATGTAGTTGCGAATATCCTTGACTTTTTCTTCGCCTAACTGCGAATCACGTAAGCGCGAGACGGCATCATATTCGTAGAGGCCTTGGTGCGCTTTCGTGGTTGATTTGATGTGCCATTGCAGCAGGGGGCGATCCAGTGCAGCGGCAACTTCTTCGGCCAACATGGTTTTGCCAGTGCCGGGTTCGCCCTTGATGAGCAGGGGGCGCTGAAGTGTCAGGGCGGCATTGACCGCTAGTTTGAGGTCGTCGGTGGCGACATAGCGCTCGGTACCGTCAAAACGTTTGGTTTGCTCGGGATTCTGGATCGAAGAGGTCATGAAGGGGCCGCAAAGTAAAGGTTCAATGGTAAAAGTTCGGGTGTCGAAATTTAATTTCGCCAATTATCGTACAATCTTAACGTTTTGCGGCCGAGAGTATTCTCGGATTGTTGTTCTGGTGTGACCAGAGCTCTTTTAGATGAAGTTGTTCAAAATTATGTCCCCAAATCTGATGCGTTCGGGCAGTGCGTCGATTGCTCGACGACTCCCCCAAGTTTTTGTTGGCTTAGCGATGGCAGCCTTCTGTGCCTTTGCTTCAACCGGCTTTGCTGCAGAACCCGCTGTTGGTAACGCTGAGGCTGCTAAAGCGAAAGTCTCAATGTGTATTGGTTGCCATGGTATTGCTGGTTATCGTGCAAGTTTTCCTGAGGTGTACTCGGTGCCGATGATTGCGGGTCAAAACGCAGCCTACCTGCAGGTTGCCTTGCGCGCCTATGCTTCAGGCGAGCGAACCCATCCCACCATGGATGCGATCGCAAAAAGCCTGTCAGATCAAGATATTGCTGATCTGTCCGCCTACTATGCCAAACTTAAATAACCGGGGGCTCCTATGAAACATCTAAAGCTTGCCCTCTGTGGCGTTATGGTGATGATGGGTTCGAGTTTGGCTCAAGCAGCCGACCTCAACGCCGGCAAAGCCACCTGGGAAAAACTCAACTGTGCCTCTTGCCACGGGGCAGATGCCAAGTCACCGATTATGCCTGCGTACCCTATCTTGGCTGGTCAACATGCCGACTTTTTGGCGCACGCCTTGAAAGCCTATCAACGGGGTGCAGCGGGCGCGCCGGCTTCGGCCAATGTGCGTAAAAATGCCGTGATGGGTGCTTTTGCTGTGCAGCTGTCTAAGCAGGATGTCGAAAACGTTTCTGCCTGGCTTGCTTCGCAGCCAGGCCCGTTGGCTGTGCGCAGGTAAACCGCTGCACCAAGCTGGTGCATGGCAGTTAATCGCGACTTGCCCGTTGGCGAATTAATTCGATATAGGTATCGCTGTCTAGTGGGGTGCCCAAGCGCTGGGACTCCCAGACGACCTGTCCCAGGCATTCCATGATCTGATGTACCGCATCGTGCCCACTCGAGCCTCGTGCCATGGTTTCGAAGGCTTGTTTGATGCCGCGCGGGTGGTCAATCGAGAGTTGTTCGGCAATCGCTAAATGCATCGAAAGGTGCAAAAAGGGGTTGCTGCGGCCATCTTCAACCTTGAACTCTTGCGTCATCGTGTCTGGGCTTTCAAGCGCTTCATGGTATTCGGGGTGTTGCTTGATCCAGTCTAAGGCCATGGCTTCGAGCGGGGTCAATAACTCGTGGGCGCGGTCTTTGCGCCAGGTGTTAACAAAAAATTCTCGGACTTGTTCGCGCGACGGGTTAAACATGGGACTCCGTGACAGAAAGTCGTATGCAAGCATACAAAGCTGTCCATATAGTGAAACAACAGGTCGGAAATGCCCAAATATAGGGCATACCCCAATGTAACAATACCCTTGAAGGTGCAAAATCTTTTTCATGCAGGTGAGGGGACAAGGCTCTGCATGAGCAAGCTAGCAGCATCGGCTTCATAACAAAAAGCAGGGCTCTAATAAAAAAAAATCGCACAACGGCTGGCACTTTGGTGTCAGCCGTTGTCGCTTATACCCACCAAGTTGTATATTTTAGGCGATCATGCGCCCCGCTCAAGCCTACTCTCGCACCCGTTACTGGCGCCATAATCTCTTGCTGATTGTGGGGCTGTTGTGCCTTTGGTGGTTGGTGACCTTCGTGCCAGCTTATTTCGCACTTGAATTAAGTCAATATCTCATTTTCGGCTGGCCATTTTCGTTTTGGATGGCAGCCTTCGGTGCTCCGCTTGTCTTTTTGCTGATTGTTGGGCTCTACGCCTGGTGGATGGCTCGCTGCGACCAACGCGCTCGTCGCGCCCCTCAAGCGGGCGACTGAGTGTCTCAAGAGCCTACCTCGCAGCGAAGCTTTCACGCCCAACTGTTTCGCGGCTATGCCGCATATACCTTGGGCTTTTGCTTGCTGGTGCTCTTACTAGCCCTGTTTGAAATTATGGGGTTGGCCAGGCAATGGATCGGTTATGTTTTTTTGCTCGTGACCGTGGCGTTGTATGCAGGCATTGGAATTATGTGCCGCACTTCGGATCCGGTTGAGTACTATGTCGCCGGCAGACGGGTGCCGGCTATCTACAACGGGATGGCCACTGCGGCGGATTGGATGTCAGTTGCCTCGTTTATCGGTGTCGCCGGCACCTTGTACCTCACCGGTTACAACGGCTTGGCTTATATTTTGGGCTGGACCGGTGGCTACGTGTTGGTCGCGCTGTTTTTGGCTCCTTATCTACGAAAGTTTGGGCGCTACACCATTCCAGATTTTCTAGGAGCACGTTTCGGTGGTAACTGGCCCAGAATGCTTGGGGTGCTCTGCGCGGTGCTGTGCTCGTTCACCTATCTGGTCGCCCAGATTTACGGGGTCGGGATCATTACTACGCGTATGACCGGAATCTCGTTTGAGCTGGGGATTTTCATCGCCTTAGGTGGCGTATTGGTTTGTTCTTTTTTGGGTGGTATGCGCGCGGTCACCTGGACCCAAGTCGGGCAGTACATCATTTTGCTGATCGCTTACTTGGTGCCCGTGGTGTGGCTTGCTGTCAAGCAAACGGGCGAACCCGTGCCGCAAGTGGCAGCAAGCTCTGTCTTGCAGCAAGTCAGCGAGCGCGAGCGCGAATTGACTCACGACCAAAGTGAGCTCGCTGTTCGTGCGTTGTGGCAGGCTCGTGCTGAGATGATGCAAGTGCGGGTCTCTGGCTTGCCCGAGACTTACGAAACAGAACAACAAAAACTTCGTCTTCAACTGTTGCGTGCGCGTGCCAATGATGCCCCGATGGGTGAGGTGCGTAGCCTTGAGCGCGAGTTAGCGGCGTACCCTAAGTCGGTTGAGGGTGCCCGCATGGCTTGGTCCAAGGCGCGCGACGATTACGCCGTGCGCGCGACCGCGCCACAACCTCACGCTGCGCCTTTCGCAAGTCGAACCTTCGAGTTAACCGACGCTGTGAGAAATAATTTTTTGGCGATCGTGTTGTGCTTGATGATGGGGACAGCGGGCTTACCCCATATTTTGATGCGTTCGTTTACGACGCCGTCGGTCGATGCCGCTCGTAAGTCTGTCTTTTGGTCTTTGCTTTTTATTTTGCTGCTGTATCTCACGGCGCCGGCGTTGGCGATCTTGGTTAAGTTTGAAATTTATACGGATTTAGTGGGGAGTCGATTTGCAGATTTGCCGACGTGGGTACATGCGTGGTCGGCCGTCGATCGTTCATTACTCAATATCGTGGATTTAAATCGCGATGGCATTGTGCAATTAGCCGAGATTCAGATGGGGGCGGATGTGGTTGTGTTGGCCGGCCCTGAAATTGGTGGCTTACCCTATGTCATCTCAGGTCTTGTTGCCGCAGGAGCCTTGGCCGCAGCCTTGTCAACGGCTGATGGTTTATTGTTGACCCTATCAAGTGCGCTCTCGCATGACACGTTGTTTAGAGTGCTGTCACCCAAGATGGGTCCGGGGCGGCGCGTGCTGTTATCCAAAATATTATTGCTGATCGTTGCCTTTGCTGCGGCCTGGGCGGCGACCCGAACGCCTGCCGATATCTTATTTTTAGTGGGTGCAGCGTTTTCGTTTGCGGCGTCGACATTTTTCCCGGTGCTAGTGCTGGGGATTTTTTGGAAAGGCGCAAACAAGTGGGGCGCCTGCTGCGGGATGTTGGCGGGCTTGTGTGTCACCGTCGTCTATATGATTCAAGCCCAGCCCTGGTTACGTCATTGGCTGTTGGGGATCTCCACCAGCGAGCCCATTACGCTGTGGTGGGATATTCAACCGATCGCGGCCGGCGTTTTCGGGGCGCCCGCAGCGTTTATGGTGATCGTTCTGGTGTCCTTGCTGACCCGGCGCATCAATCCTGTGACCGACGCGCTGGTTGACGATTTACGGTTGCCGGATTAGCTCGCTAGTCTTCGAGTCGAGCCGGCGCCTATCCTAAGCCCTGCGCGATGCGTTAGGGCAGCCTGAGCAGTGCGAGCAGGGCTCCGGCGCCGCCATGGGCTTTGGGAGCCTGTGCGAAAGCACTGACGGCAGGAAGCTGTTTGAGCCATTGCCTCACGCGCGCAGGCAAAACCGGCTGACCGTTTGCAGAGCCGTAGCCCACACCATGAATAATGCAGACACAGCGCGTTGTGTGGCGTTGGCTACTTTCAATAAAGGTGACTAGAGCGTCACGCGCTTGATCGCTGTTTAGGCCGTGTAAGTCAAGGCGCGCACCGATCGGCCAAAATGCTCGCGTGAGTTGACGCAAGACCGACGGGCCAATGCCTGCCGCGGCCCAGGCGAGTTCGACTTCGGTGTCTTTGGTTAGCCCTGCGCCATCGGATAAAGGCTCGGAGTGCGTACGCGTGTCTCCGACCGCTCGTTGGCGCCGTTCAGTAAATTGCTCGGCCTCGGCTAGGTCAGCGCTCGACCTGAGCAAGAGTCGTGTCTGCCGTTTGGTCAAAGGCTGAACCGCGCGAACCGCTTGCGCAAAGAGCTTGTCACGAGCAAAAAGGGGCGCTGGTTGCTCTGTTTCTGACGAGCCTTTACCTGCCCGAGCTTGAAGCGGCTTTTGTTGCGGGTCGGCACTCGCTTGCGTGTGAGGTGGCTTTTGTTGCGGCTTGGCACTTACCTGCGTGTGAGGTGGCTCTTGTTGCGGCTTGGCACTTGCCTCAGGTTGGCGCGATTCTCTGTGGGGGGCGGCGCTAGCCTGAGCTTGTTCGCGCGCGCGAGCGGTCGCCTCGCTCAGGCGTTTAAGGTCAGCTAGCCCCGCTTTAGGACTGCGCATTCTCCAGCCAGCGCTGTGCGTCAAGTGCGGCCATGCAGCCTGTGCCCGCGCTGGTAATCGCTTGGCGGTAGACGTGATCCTGTACGTCGCCGGCTGCGAAGACGCCTGGAACAGAGGTCATCGTGGCTAAACCTGACAGGCCGCTTTTGGTCACGATATAACCATTAGCCATGTCGAGTTTGTCTTTGAAAATACCGGTGTTTGGCTCGTGGCCAATCGCGATAAACACTCCGGTCACAGCCAAATCCTCGGTGTTTTTTGTATCCGTTGCCCGTAAACGAACCCCTGTGACGCCCGAGGCATCGCCCAGCACTTCATCGAGTTCGCGAAAGGCGGCGATTTTCATGTTGCCATTGGCAACCTTGTCCATCATCTTGTCGATCATAATCGGCTCGGCTCGAAACTTGTCGCGGCGATGAACGACCGTGACGCTGCGGCAGATATTTGAAAGGTACAAGGCTTCTTCGACCGCGGTATTACCACCGCCAACCACCACGACATCTTGGTTTTTGTAAAAGAACCCGTCACAGGTGGCGCAGCCCGACACGCCTCGACCCATAAACGCCTCTTCTGAGGGCAGCCCAAGATATTTCGCCGAGGCGCCAGTTGCGATAATGAGCGCGTCGCAGGTGTATTCGGTGCCACCATCGCCGGTTAAGCGAAACGGACGCGATGAAAAGTCGACGTTTGAGATATGATCAAACACCATCTCAGTGTTAAATCGCTCGGCATGCTCGGCGAAGCGCTGCATCAATTCGGGGCCTTGAACCCCGGCGGCGTCGGCAGGCCAGTTATCAACCTCGGTGGTTGTCATGAGTTGGCCACCTTGTGCGTGACCGGTAATCATGACGGGATTCAGGTTGGCGCGTGCGGCATACACGGCCGCTGTATAGCCGGCCGGCCCTGATCCTAGAATTAGAACTTTGGCATGTTTTGGCGTTGTCATCAGGATTTCCCTCGAGTTTAAGCAGCAAATTATAATGTTCTCTATGCCTAGACCTTCTGCTGCCACCACCAGCGCCCCGCGCGCCACCCGAAACACCCGAAACGGCCCCTCAGCGTTTCAGTCTAAATTGCTCTCGCTGATGCGAGAAGCGCGGTGGATTTTGTTTGCGGTGATGGCCGCCTGGCTAACGTTAGTGCTTTCTACCTGGAGCCTGACCGACCCCGGTTGGTCGCATTCGGTCGGGCGTGATATCGAGGTGTTGCGTAATCGGGGGGGCTGGGTTGGGGCGTACACCGCTGATATCTTGTTGTACCTGTTTGGCTACTCTGCGTGGTGGTGGGTCGTGTTGTTGTTGCATCGCGTGCATGCGGGGTACTTGCGCCTGGCGACTCAAATCCGAACCCGTGGCGAGCCTGAGGCGCTGGCTCGTGTGCGCTGGGAGCAAGGCATCGGCTTTGTGATGGCCTTGCTCGGATCGGTTGGGCTCGAGGCCTATCGTCTAAGTTCTTGGGGGATGCAGTTACCTGGGCGTACGGATCTCACCAGTGGTGCCGGCGGCGCCATTGGCAGCACTTGGTCTGGGTTTTTGTCTCAGGCGGTTGGGTTTTCGGGTAGTACGGTGATTTTGATTGCACTGATTGCCTTAGGGACTAGTTTATTTTTTGGTTTCTCGTGGCTCACGGTGGCTGAAAAAATCGGACAGTGTTTTGAGTGGTTTGTGTTCAAGCTCAAAAATCTGCGAACTGCAAGGCTAGATCGTCGGGCGGGGCAGGTCGCTCAAGCCGTGCGCCACGAGCAGGTTGAGGCCAAACAAGAGAAAACCGTTCACGAGCATCCGATTCGCATCGAACCGGCAATCGTCGCAGTTGCTAAATCTGAGCGGGTACAAAAAGAGAAGCAACACTTGTTGTTTGCCGAGCCTACTGCAGCCGGTAGCTTGCCGGCGCTGAGCTTGCTCGACCCGGCCCCAGAAGCTTTTGAAACTGTTTCTGACGAAACCATTGAATTTACGTCACGACTGATCGAGAAGAAACTGGCCGATTTTGGTGTTGAAGTGCATGTGGTCGCCGCGCAGGCAGGTCCGGTGATCACTCGCTATGAAATCGAGCCTGCAACGGGTGTCAAAGGCAGTCAGATCGTCAATTTGGCAAAGGATCTGGCGCGTGCGTTAAGTTTGGTGAGTATCCGCGTGGTCGAAACCATTCCTGGTAAGAACCTGATGGGCTTTGAGTTGCCAAACCCGCGCCGGCAGATGGTGAAGCTCTCAGAGATTTTAGGTTCGCAAACGTATTACTCAAGCCACTCTGTGGTCACGATGGCCTTGGGTAAGGACATCGCAGGTAACCCTGTGGTCGCAGACCTGGCCAAAATGCCGCACTTGCTAGTGGCAGGTACAACAGGGTCGGGCAAGTCGGTGGGTATTAATGCCATGATTTTGTCTTTACTCTACAAGGCTGATCCGTCACAGACACGATTGATTTTGATTGATCCCAAAATGCTTGAAATGAGCGTCTACGAGGGGATCCCGCATCTGTTGGCACCGGTGGTAACCGATATGCGTCAGGCCGCAAACGCCCTAAACTGGTGTGTCGGCGAAATGGAAAAGCGCTACCGCTTAATGAGCAAATTGGGCGTGCGTAACCTGACCGGCTTCAACACCAAAGTGCGCGATGCGATCAAGCGCGAAGAGCCTATTCCAAATCCGTTTTCGCTGACCCCCGATGCGCCAGAGCCACTCAAAGAATTGCCCACCATCGTGGTGGTGATCGACGAGCTTGCCGATCTGATGATGGTGGTCGGTAAAAAAATTGAAGAACTGATTGCTCGCCTGGCACAAAAGGCAAGGGCCGCAGGCATTCATTTAATTTTAGCCACACAACGTCCAAGCGTTGACGTGATAACCGGTCTGATTAAGGCCAACATCCCGACACGCATTTCGTTTCAGGTATCTTCAAAAATTGATTCGCGCACTATTCTCGATCAGATGGGTGCCGAGGCGCTGCTCGGTCAGGGCGATATGTTGTACATGCCGTCTGGTACTGGTTTACCTGTTCGGGTGCATGGCGCGTTTGTCTCTGACGAAGAAGTGCACCGCGTGGTTGAGTCCCTGAAGGCCCAGGGCGAGCCAGACTATATCGATGGCCTGCTCGAAGGTGGCGTTGAAGGTGAAACAGGTGATGGTGTAGGTAGCGTTACTGGTTTTGCCGATGCCGAGACCGATCCGATGTACGATCAAGCCGTAGAAATCGTGCTCAAGCACAAGCGCGCGTCAATTTCTTTGGTGCAGCGTCATTTGCGCATTGGCTACAACCGCGCGGCGCGCCTGTTAGAGCAAATGGAAAATAGTGGCATGGTGTCTACCATGCAATCTAACGGTAATCGCGAAATTCTAGTGCCCACCACCAACAAAGAGGATTAGCAACTATGCTTCTTAGCACTTGGACAAAAGGCTTGTTAAGTTCGGTGCTAACTGCTGCGTTGTGCTTGCCAGGCAGTCAGGCGACGGCCGCCTCGGCACAAGAGCAATTGCAAGGTTTTGTCTCGAAGGTGCAAGCGGCGACGGGTAATTTTTCGCAATACACGGTGGGTGCCCAAGGGCAAACCAAGCCGGCGCAAAGTGGGCAGTTTGCTTTTCAACGACCCGGACGATTTAAGTGGGATGTACTTAAACCCTATGCCCAGCAAATCGTGTCTGACGGACAGCAACTTTTTCAGTTTGACCCCGACTTAAATCAGGTGACAGTGCGTAAGGTCGACCAGGCGATCGGTTCCTCGCCTGCAGCGATTCTTTTCGGTTCTGGCTCGCTTGAGCAATCGTTTACGGTGACCGCGTTACAAGATAAAGATGGTCTGTCGTGGTTGCGTGCCAAGCCGCGCAATGGCGAAGCAGGTTTCGTGCATGTTGATCTCGGCTTTTCGGGCGGTTTGCCTGCCCGAATCATCTTGTTAGACGCCTTTGGGCAAAATACCCACATAGAGCTGTCTGGTCTGGTGCCGAACCCAACGGTGGCGGTCGAAGTCTTCCGCTTTGTGCCTCCACCTGGTGCTGACGTGGTCCGCATGCAGTGAGCCTGCGTGATGACTGATCTTTTCAAAACCTCGCCTTTACCACCCCTTGCAGAGGCCTTACGCCCGAGCACGCTTGACGAGGTGATTGGTCAGCGCCACCTGCTCGGGCCCGGCAAGCCCTTGCGGGTTGCCTTTGAATCAGGGCGGCCGCATTCGATGATCTTGTGGGGGCCACCTGGCGTGGGTAAAACAACCCTGGCCCGATTGACCGCCAATGCCTTTGATTGTGCCTTTATCGCGCTGTCTGCAGTTTTTGCTGGTGTCAAAGAGATTCGTGCCGCCATGGAGTCAGCGCAATTGACGCTTGACCAACATCAGCAGCGCACACTGTTGTTTGTGGACGAGATTCATCGGTTTAATAAGTCGCAGCAAGATGCCTTGTTGCCGTTTGTTGAGTCTGGCTTGGTCACGTTTATTGGCGCGACCACTGAAAATCCGTCTTTCGAAGTGAATTCTGCGCTGTTGTCGCGTGCGCAAGTCTATGTGCTTGAATCGCTGAATGAAGTTGAATTGCGCGAGTTGTTACTGCGGGCGCAACAGACGGTGCTCGCAGAGTTTAGCGTTGAAGAGGCAGCCATCGACACGCTGATCGGATATGCCGATGGCGATGCGCGTCGTTTTTTAAATTTGCTTGAGCAAGCTGCAACGGCCGCTCACAATGCCAAGGTAACTTTTATTGATTCTGCGCTGGTGCAAAACGCGCTTAGTATGAATTCGCGCCGCTTCGACAAAGGCGGCGATAATTTTTACGATCAGATTTCAGCCTTGCATAAATCAGTGCGCGGCTCAAACCCCGACGCCGCGCTGTATTGGTTGACACGCATGCTTGACGGCGGCGCTGATCCTAAGTACTTAGCGCGACGCATTGTGCGCATGGCCTGGGAAGACATTGGTTTGGCTGATCCGCGCGCGATGCAAATCGCCAACGACGCGGCACAAACCTTCGAGCGTTTAGGTTCGCCTGAGGGCGAGTTGGCGCTTGCGCAGGCTACTATTTACTTAGCCGTAGCGGCAAAAAGTAATGCGGGTTATAACGCGTACAACCAAGCGATGGCGTTTGTGAAACAGGATCAATCTCGCCCAGTGCCGGTGCACTTGCGTAATGCCCCCACCAAACTGATGAAAGAGCTTGGCTACGGTCACGCTTACCGGTACGCGCACGACGAACCTGAGGCCTACGCCGCCGGAGAAACCTATTTGCCTGAGGGTATGCCTGACCCGTCTTGGTATCAACCTGTTGCCCGAGGTCTTGAAACCAAGATTGCTGAAAAAATGGCGCACTTAAGCGAGCTCGATCGGCAAGCTAGAAAAAAGTAAAGGATGCATGTCATGGACTGGCTAGATGCGCACACACTGGCGCGAATTCAATTCGCGTTCACTGTGAGTTTTCATATTATTTTTCCGGCCTTTTCGATCGGCTTAGCCAGTTATCTTGCGGTGCTCAACGGCTTGCACTTGATGACAGGCCGAACGGTCTATTTGGATTTATTTAATTATTGGAAAAAAATCTTTGCGATCGCCTTTGGTATGGGTGTCGTCTCGGGCTTGGTGATGAGTTACGAGTTTGGCACCAACTGGAGCGTCTTTGCTGATAAAACGGGTCCGGTGCTCGGTCCGCTGATGGGCTACGAGGTCATGTCAGCTTTTTTTCTTGAGGCAGGTTTCTTAGGCGTCATGCTGTTTGGGCGTGCGCGTGTCGGTCCGCGTCTACATTTCTTTGCCACGGCGATGGTGGGGCTCGGTACCTTCATGTCTGCGTTTTGGATTTTGTCGGTCAATAGCTGGATGCAAACTCCTGCGGGCTTTAGTCAAAATGAAGTCGGGCAGTTTGTGGTCGAAAGCTGGTTTGAGGTGATTTTTAATCCTTCCTTTCCCTATCGCTTAGTGCACATGGTTTTGGCGGCTTACCTGACGACGGCCTTTGTCGTTGGAGGGGTGGCAGCGTTTCATTTGTTAAAGATGCGCTTGCAAAAAGTCGTGTTGGCAACGCCAGAGCGTTTGGCGTCGCAGTTGGCTGTACGCACGATGTTTTCGATGGCGATGTGGATGGCAGCCTGCGTTGCCCCGCTACAAATTTTGGCGGGCGACCAGCACGGACTCAATACGGTTGAGCATCAGCCGCGCAAAATCGCTGCGATCGAAGGGCATTACGAAACCCAGGCACGTGCACCGCTTATTTTGTTTGGCATACCCAATAGCAAAGAAGAGCGCATGGATTATGTGGTCGAAATTCCTTATCTGGGTAGTCTGATTTTGACCCATACGTTAGACGGCGTGATTCGGGGCATGAAAGAATGGCCCCCCTCTGAGCGTCCGCCAATGGGCATCGTGTTTTATGCGTTTCGCGTCATGGTGGGCATCGGTATGCTGATGCTAGGTCTGGGGTTCTGGAGCCTGTGGCTGCGGCATCGGGGCAAGCTCTACGACAATGTATGGATGCACCGCGCGGCGCTCTGGATGGGGCCCTCTGGCTTTGTGGCGGTCCTGGCAGGTTGGGTGGTGACTGAGGTCGGGCGGCAGCCGTACACGGTCTATAACCTTTTACGTACGGCTGACTCAGCCTCGCCCATTGACGCGGCGGCTGTGGCCGGTTCGTTAATCGCGTTTGTGGTGGTGTATTTCGCACTCTTTGGTGCGGGTGTAGTGTACATCTTGAGGTTAATGCGTCAGGTGCCCGATGCAGGGCATGGTGAACTGGCCTTAAACGAACCAGTTCGCGCAGGCGGAATGTTGCCTGCGACTGCGTTGGCTAGTACGTCAGGTGCGGATACGTTAAAGGGACAGCCATGACAATTGACTATGCCTTGATTTGGGCCGGACTGATTGCTTTCGCGGTCTTGGCGTATATCGTGCTAGATGGCTTTGACCTCGGCGTCGGAATTTTGTTTCCGTGGGTCAAGGGCCGCGAGTATCGCGACCAGATGATGAATTCGGTTGTCCCGGTGTGGGATGGCAACGAGACTTGGCTGGTATTAGGCGGGGGCGGCTTATTTGCAGTGTTTCCGCTCGCCTATTCAATCATTATGCCGGCCTTGTATGCCCCGTTTATTGTGATGCTGTTGGCGTTGGTATTTAGAGGCGTTGCGTTTGAATTTCGGTTTAAAAGTCGCAATAACCAATGGTTTTGGGATCTTGCGTTTGCGGGCGGTTCAACTGTTGCGGCGTTTGCGCAAGGTGTTGCGATGGGTGCACTCGTTCAGGGGATACCGGTCGCCGGGCGTGCCTATTCTGGTGGTTGGTGGGATTGGTTATCGCCTTTCAGTTTGCTGACGGGTCTTGCCCTGGTTGTGGGCTACGCGTTACTCGGGGCTACCTGGTTGATGCTAAAAACTGAAGGCCACGTGGCGCAGCAAGCCCTGCGTGCTGCGCGTGTACTGGGGTTCGCGCTGTTGGGTTTGATTGTGGTGGTGAGTCTCTGGACCCCCTTCTTACATGAACACTTTATGCGCAAGTGGTTTGCCTGGCCTGACATGGTGCTTGTGATCCCCGTGCCGATTCTGGTGTCGCTGTGCGCGCTCTTGTTTTTTAAAGGTCTGTCTCAAGACAAGCCGTTAATGGCCTTTTTGTCGGTGCAAGGTTTGTTTGTCTTGTCTTATCTGGGGCTGTTGATCAGCTTTTTTCCATACATTGTGCCGTCAGTGGTCACACTGTGGCAGGCGGCAGCACCCGATAAGAGCCTGAAGTTTTTATTAGTGGGCGCCGTCGTGTTGCTACCGATGATTTTGGCCTATACCGCCTACGCCTACTGGGTGTTTCGAGGCAAAGTGCGCCCCACGCATCACTATCACGCCTAAGGTAGGCCACAGGGGCTTAGGGTTTTTGCTCCTTTGTGCCCCTTTGTGCCCAGTAAGCGGCTAGGTTTTTTTGAGAAAGCAATGAAACGTTGGCTGTGGCTGCTACTGATCTGGCTCTCAAGTGTCGCGGCACTTGGTGTCGTGGCGTGGTTGCTGCGGCGTTTACAATACCTGCTTCGTTAGCCCTCTGTAGCTCAAAGACCATGCTTGACACTGCTTTATTGCGTAAAGATCTCGATGCTGTTGTGCGTCGCCTGGCGAGCCGCGGCTTTGCCTTTTCACTTGAGTCATTTAATGCGCTCGAGGCGCGCCGCAAAGCGGTGCAAACTGAAACTGAAAATTTGCAGGCCCAGCGTAATGCGTTTGCCAAACAGATTGGTGCTTTGAAATCACGCGGTGAAGACGCGTCTGCCGTGATGGCGCAGTCGCAGGCGATCCCGGTGCGACTCAAAGCGCTCGAGCAAGAGCTGGCCGAGATTCAACAGCAACTCAACGATTTGTTGTTAGCCGTTCCAAACTTGCCACACGACTCGGTACCGATCGGTGCAGATAGCGAGGGCAACGTCGAGGTGCGGCGCTGGGTACCTGTGCCTGACGCGGTGTCTGGCGACCCAAAACATTTGGGTTTTACCCCGCGCGATCATGTCACTTTGGGCGAAACCCTTGGTCTTGATTTTGATGTGGCTGGCAAACTGTCAGGTGCCCGTTTCAGTTTCATGAAAGGCCCCATCGCGCGACTGCATCGCGCGTTAGCGCAGTTCATGCTTGACTTGCAAACCGAGCAACACGGCTACGCCGAGTGCTACACACCGTATATTGTCAACGCCTCAACCTTGGTGGGTACAGGGCAGTTGCCCAAGTTCAAAAATGATATGTTTTGGGTCACGCGCGGCGGTGACGAAGCGTCACTCGACGAGCAAGGCAATGCTATCGCGCGCGAAGAGCAATACCTAATTTCAACCTCAGAAATCACCTTAACCAGTAGCGTACGCGACAGCATCGTGCCGGCGGCCGACTTGCCGATTCGCCTCACCGCGCATACTCCGTGTTTTCGCTCTGAAGCGGGCAGTGGCGGACGCGATACACGTGGTTTGATTCGCCAACATCAGTTCGATAAAGTCGAAATGGTGCAGATCGTCGCGGCAGATACCTCTTACCAGGCGCTCGAGCAAATGGCCGGGCATGCTGAAAAAGTCTTGCAGTTGCTGGGTCTGCCTTATCGCGTCTTGTTGCTGTGTACAGGGGATATGGGCTTTGGTGCCACTAAAACCTATGACCTCGAAGTGTGGCTGCCGGCTCAAAACACCTGGCGCGAGATCTCTTCGGTTTCAAACTGCGAGGCCTTTCAGGCGCGCCGTATGCAAGCACGCACCCGCAACGAGGCTGGTAAAACAGAGTTCGTGCACACCCTCAATGGCTCGGGCTTGGCTGTGGGGCGCGCACTCGTCGCCGTCTTAGAAAACTATCAACAAGAGGACGGCAGCGTCGTGGTGCCAGAAGTCTTACGCCGGTACATGGGCGGTGTTGAACGACTAAACGCCAGCTAAAAAGCGAACGTCTTCTCTAGAGTAGACGTTCGATGTGAACGAGCGTTATCGATTTTTGCTGTGGCCACCCTGTTTTAACGCTTACGGCGCTTGGTGCGTTGGCACTTTAGGTCAGCTCAGGTTTTACCGACCGTAATAGCCGCGGTTGTAATGCCCGTGGCCGTTACCATGTCCGCGATAGCCGCCATAATAGCTGTTGCCACCGTAATACCCTGGCGCCACCACAACCGGGGCATAGTATCCCGGTGCAGGCCTCACTATCACTCGTGGGGCGACATAGACCGGGGCAGGGGCGTAATAAACCGGTGCCGGACCATAATAGGGCTGTGGCGCCGCGTACGCCACGGGAGCTGGTGCGTAATAGCGCTGCTGCACTGGGTACGCTACCTGTGCGGGCGCGTAATAAACTGGGGCTGGGCGATATACCGGGGCGCCAATGACAATCGGCGGTATGCCGATGACTACGCCGACCGAAGGCCCTGCGACAACACCGCTTGCACTCAAAGACCCAGCGATCGTTGCCATCAGCGTTAACAGGACTCTTTTCATTTTGCTCGCTCCATTGAGTCGGAATACTACGTTTAGTACCCCCGTTGCTCACAATTCATATTCTAGGTGGACTGGCAAAAAAATCTAGGCGTCTGCTGCCGACACCTGTTTCAGGTGATTTCAATTGATTTTATAATTCGAGGGCGAGGCGTTGTGTATAACTTACATTTATTCTTAGGTGTTTCCTGTGTTTGTGTCAAATGTGCCTGCAGTGATAGGGAGCAGGTAAATTTCTAGTCCTTTGGCAGTCTTCGACTTTGTCCCCACCCACCCTTGCGCGATTGAACAAGAGTTGCGCCGCGTGCGTGCGCTCTTGCAACTTGAGCAAAAAGAAGACCAAACGCAATTCAAACTTAAAAATGCCAAGGCTAGTGTAAAAGAGCGCATCCGGCGCGGCCTCACGTGGTATCCCATCACGATTACCAGTGAGGAAATCGGCTTTGGCGGCAAAGTGGTGCTTGAACTAGAGCGCCCAGAAAGTCAGCAGGACCTGCACTTGTTTCAGGTGGGCAAAAATGCTTCGCTGTTTAGCAATGCGCCGCCTCACTTGGCGACCGATCGGCCCGTGCTCAGTGGCGTCATTACCAGCGTACGGCGCAATAAGCTACTGCTGGCCACAACCAAAGAGGAGCTTCCCGACTGGGTATTTGACGGAAGCAAACTAGGCGTTGATCTCACTTTCGATGAGGTGAGCTACCGCGAGATGGACCTCGCCCTTGACGAGGTGATTTATGCTCATGGAAACCGGTTAGCCGAGTTGCGCGACGTTTTGCTGGGTGCCCGGCAGGCGAGGTTTCGCGCGCACAACGCCGACGACCTGTTTTATCCCAGCCACCTCAACGACTCGCAGCTAGCGGCCGTACGCCTGGTGATCACGGCTCAAGACGTAGCGATCATCCATGGTCCGCCCGGTACTGGCAAAACCACGACCTTAGTGCAGGCCATCCTAGAAACCACGCGGCGCGAACGGCGGGTGTTGGTGTGTGCACCCTCGAATACGGCTGTTGATCTGCTCACCGAAAAGCTGGCCGAGCGCGGTGTCAACGTGATCCGACTGGGCAATCCTAGCCGCGTCTCAGACCTGCTGCTCGAGCACACCTTAGATGCTCGCGTGATGGCGCATTCGAGTTACGGTGAAATGCGCGCGATGCGCCAAACCGCCGAGCAACAACGCCAAACTGCCAACGAATACACCCGCGATTTTGGCTTCGAAGAGCGGCAGCAGCGCCGGTTGCTGAAAGAAGAAGCGCGAATGCTGTTTCAGGCAGCCGATAATTTAGAGCGTTTTATCATCGAAGATGTGCTCGAGTCGGTGCAGGTCATCACTTGCACACTCGTAGGCGCCAGCAATCGTAATATTCGGCATCTGATCTTTGAGACCGTCTTTATCGACGAAGCCGCCCAGGCCTTAGAGCCTGGCTGCTGGATTCCGATTGCCAAGGGCACACGCGTGATTCTGGCTGGCGATCACCATCAGCTGCCACCCACTGTCAAAAGCGAACAGGCTGCCCGCGAGGGCCTACGCGAAACGTTGTTCGAAAAGTGCATCAAGCGGCAGCCAGCCACAGCCCGCATGCTGACGGTGCAGTACCGCATGCACGAGCAAATCATGGGATTCAGCTCTGTGCAGTTTTACAGTGGTCAACTAGAGCCGCATCAAACTGTGCGCCACGCCGATTTAGCTGCTTACGACCAGAGCTTTGTGCACGACCTGCCCGTAGAATTCATCGACACGGCCGGCTGCGGCTTGCTTGAGTTCACAATTTCTGAAAGCCGCTCTACGGCTAACCCCGAAGAAGCGGATTTACTGCTTAAGCGCCTCGCCCAACTCTTAGAGCCTTACGATCAGGCCGAGCACGAGCAAGACCCACTCACCATCGGCGTGATCGCCCCTTACCGCGCTCAAATCAACTATTTGAAGGACGCCATCGAGCAAATCGATGATCTCAACAGCCTGCTGCAGCAACGCACGCTGAGCGTGGGCACCGTCGATTCGTTTCAGGGCCAAGAGCGCGACATCATTGCTATTTCACTGACGCGCAGCAATCGCCAAGGCGAAATTGGCTTCTTGGCGGACATCCGTCGCATGAACGTTGGGATGACTCGCGCCCGGCGTAAGTTGCTACTGGTTGGCGACTCGTCTACGCTCGCCTCCAATCCGTTTTTCGTGGACTTGCTCGCTTACGTGAAGCGCCTTGGTGGCTACCGCACGGCCTGGCAAATCGCTGATTACGTAGGGCCGGATTGAATTAGTCGCATGCTGATAGTGAGCCGCATGCTGATATATTGCTTCAGCTGGTGTACCCCCGTCGTTGATATCGACCTTGATTCCCTTCATGTCGCAAAAGAGTGTTGCATATTCCGTTAAACTAAATTTGGTTGAAATTTCCTCTTCTTGTTGCGCCGTACACAGTCTGGCGGCTCGACCTACCCGTTTCCTCGGCCCCGATGCGTCCCACTACCTTGTTGTTTTTGGTTGTACCGCCCCTGATGTGGGCCAGTAACGCCATTGTGGGCCGGATGGCCGCAGGGGCGATCCCCCCAATCACCTTAAATTTCTTGCGCTGGGTCGTTGCGATTTTGGTGTTATTACCCTTTGTGTGGCAGCGATTAAAGCAAGACTGGCCCGTCGCCCGTCAATCTTGGGTGATCTTGGCTGCAACCGGGTTTTTAAGCACCACCACCTACAACGCCTTGCAGTATTTGGCGCTCACAACATCGAGTCCGATCAATATTGCGTTAATCACCGCAGCGGGCCCGATTTTTACGCTGCTGATGGGACGTTCATTATTTCAGGCACCGATTAGCCGCGCAGCCACCGTTGGGGCTGTGGTGTCGATGCTTGGCGTGGCTTGGGTACTGATTCGAGGTGATGTGCTGAACGCGGCGCGAATTTCGTTCGTGCCTGGTGATTTGTTTATGTTGCTCGCCATCGCCTTGTGGGCGTTGTATACCTGGCTGCTGCGTAGCAGACCCGCTGAAATGTCCGGCTATAGCGTGTTGACGATGCAGATGGCCTGGGGTTTACTGTTTGCGGTGCCTATGGTTCTGGCAGAGTTGTATTGGGGCAGTTACGCTGCCATCGAATGGTCGCCCAAAATTTACGGCATGGTCGTGTATGTCGCCCTGGGCCCCGCGCTGCTGGCTTACCTTTGCTATCAACAAGCGGTTTTGCGAACAGGCTCGCAACTGCCGATGTTTTTCTTGAACCTGACTCCGGTATTCGCTGCGTTGATGTCTGTGATGTTGCTGGGCGAGTTTCCCGAGCTTTATCATGTTGTGGGGCTGGTGTTGATCGTGTTGGGAATTGTGCTGGCTAATCCCCCTAAAAAATCTGTTTGATATGTTGCAGTATTTTTGATCTTGAGGTGTTCGATGCTGTCTTTGGTTCTTTTGTCTCTCAAGCGCCTCGTCGCTGGCGCTGCCCTCGGTTGTGCCTGCCTCACTGCTGCGCTGCCTGCGCTCGCAAACGATGTACAAGGTAAATATCTCCCAACAGGCGCACAAACCAATCCTCCTTTTCCGTTTTTGCAAGGGGCGAACTTGGTCCAGGCCGACGGGGCCTGGCAGTTCTATCAACAGAACATGGGTCGTGCCATGTCAGAGTGGGCGCATACTGAGATCAATCAATCCGCAGGTACCACCCTGTTTTATCCTTTTTCTGGCCCAGACTTTGTGACCGCGGCGCACTTGTTTCCGCAGGCGACTCGTTTTGTGATGGTGGCGATGCAGGCTGCGGGTGAACCTGCGGTGTTAAGCAATATGTCGAGTACGCGCGCACAAAATTTTCAGACTAAATTTTTGCGCGAATGGATGAAGTTTAGCCGTCTGGCATTTTTTCGCACTGATGATTTAAATGAAGATTTACGCGACAAGCACGCGCAAATTGGTGTGACAACGATTTTGATTACCTTTGCGTTGTATATGGGTTATGACGTCCATGACGTCTATCCTATTACGCTTGACTCTAAAAGTGGGCAGTTTATACAAACAACGGGCGACTGGAAATCTGTGCGGCTGGTGATGAGCAAAGGTGGTAAGCCCGTGATGCTTGATTATGTCAGCCTTGATCTATCTGACTCTCACCTAAGTCAAACCGAGCCGATGCGAGCCTGGCTTGACCGCGAGTCGCGCAACCCCGTGCTGCTCAAAGCCGCTTCGCATCTGCTGCAAGAAACCTATTTTTCAGTGTTGCGCGATATCTTGGTGGCAAATGCAAAAATGGTTGTGCAAGACGAAACTGGCTTGAACTACACCTACTTGTCGCAGATTGGTCCGGTTAGTTTGTATGGTGGTTTTTTGTATCCACACGAACTGTTTAATCGTAAAAAGCAAGAGTCCTTAGCGCAAGCTTATAAAGATTCTAAAAATGTAAAGCCTTTGCCGTTTGCGTTTAGCTATAACAAAACGACCGAGCGTCGTAGCGTGCAAATTGTGCGACGCGCAGATTAGGCCCAACGTCTGGTGCTTTGGCATGACGTGAAGGTTGAATCAAACACGCAAGGTACTCGTTGGCTAATTGCACCTGCAAATGAGGTGTTTCAACCGGGCTTGAAGCTTATGCGTTAGCGTTGACGGCGCAGGCTTAACGCTTAGGGTTGAACCAAGAAACCCCCGCTAAAGCTTAAGCTACGGCTTAGCGGTGGGAGAATTCACCCTTGCGCGCAAAGGCGGCCACGCTAAAACTGCGTGTGGCGTCATTAAATCCTTTGGGATCATCTACAAATAAGGCATGCCCGGGTTTTTCCATGATGTTGACTGTGATCAACTCTGGCGGGCGCTTGGCGAGTAAGGCCGCGCCTTGCTCTTTTAACCACGGTCGTGCAATGTAAAGCACCGGTACGTTTTGTTTTTCAAGCGTTTCGCGCCAGTATTCACGAGGATATGGTTGGTTCATTAATTGGATGGCGATCGTGGGCGGTACGCGCATGGCCGAATCAAATACCGCTTGTGCAACTAAAGGTGGCGGGGGCTCGCGATAAATGTCTTTGCAAAAGGCGCTAAGGTAGGCTTCGCGTTTTTTTGGATCGTTCATGGTTTGCTGAAAATTTGATGAACGTCCCCCCGGTGGACGGCCTTCGCCCACAGAGTTATCGATCAGGATTAGGCCGCGCAAGCCCTTGGGTTTGTAATTGGCAAGGTAGTCGAGCGACTCAAGCACACCAAGTGACCAGCCGGCCAAAATAAAATTTTTGACTTTCGCTGCTTTCAAGAATTCGTCCAAATCCCGCATGCGTCTTTGAGGAGCGTGCGACAAGGTTGTGAGCGCAGAGAGCCCCTGTGAACGAGGATCAAAGGCCAAGACCCTAAATTTATCCGAGAGCGCGAGTAGTTGTTGTTCAAACACGGCAGCGGGCATCACCCAGCCGGGGATGAAAACAAGCGTTTGTTCGCCCCTACCTGCCTCAAGATAATGTAGACGCACGCCGTCTGAGGAGGTGAAGTAATGGTGGTGGATGGGGTTTGCCTGAGCCAGCCCAGTGAGGAGCAGGGCGAGCAGTAGGTAAACTTTGCTCGATAGCGTGGCAACACCGTTCATCTTCTTGTCCCTGTGAAGCGTCATCTCTCTGTACAAGGCAACAAAGCGGTGCGTGGAGCGCAAGCGCCTTGGTTGCGTAATGGCTAACAGTAGACTGTATGATAGTGCACGACAAGATCGGCGAGGTTGCCTCTGAGGGCCCTCAAAAAAATAAAAGAGAATTGCATGATAGACGTCAGTGGCAAGACCAAACTTTACGGCATTGTGGCCGATCCGATTGGGCAGGTGAAAGCCCCCGAAATGATGCGCAAGGTGTTTGAGCAGCGCGGCATTGATGGCGTGCTGATGCCCATGCATGTTGCGCCTAAAGACTTACCCGCTTTTACGCAAGCTTTGCGAGGTATCCAGAACTTTGGCGGCATGGTCGTCACGGTGCCGCACAAAACGACAATTGGCGTGCTGTGTGATGAGATCACCGCTGCGGCGCGCACGGTTGGGGCAGTCAATATCGTGCGACGTGAAGCGGATGGGCGCTTGTTTGGAGATATCTTGGATGGCCGCGGTTTTGTAGCGGGCTTGCGATTGCATGACATCGAACCCAAGGGTAAAAAAATCTTGTTGGTGGGGGCGGGTGGGGCAGCGAACGCCATCGCTTTCGCGCTGGCTGAGGCCGGTGCTACGCAATTGGCGGTCTATAACCGCTCAGCCGATAAAGTGCGCGCCATGTTTGCGCGGTTGGCTCCTGTCTATCCGCAAGTTGAACTGGTGTTAGGAACACGCGATCCGCAAGGGTACGACTTGGTGGTCAATGCAACCTCTTTAGGGATGGCGAGCGCAGATCCTTTGCCGCTTGATGCCAATTTATTGAGCGCAGAACAAACGGTAGCCGAGATCATCATGGCCCCCGCGCTGACGCCGCTGCTGGCCGCGGCACAGGCGAAAGGCTGTCGTATTCAGTATGGTGCGCCCATGCTGGCGTCTCAGATCGAATTGATGGCCGATTTTATGGGGGCTAAATAATGCAAACTTACGATTACGTCATTGTTGGCGGTGGCACCGCTGCCTGTATTTTGGCCAATCGTTTAACTGCTGATGGCCGTCATACTGTGTTGATGCTTGAAGCCGGTGGTGAGCCTAAAAGTATGTGGATCAATATCCCGGCTGGGTTTACTAAGCTGCTCAATGATCCCGCCTATAACTGGCGCTTTGAGACTCAACCTGAAAAAAATACCTATGATCGTACGATTGCCATCCCTCGCGGCAAGGGGCTGGGCGGGTCAAGCTTAATCAATGGCATGATCTACGTGCATGGCCAGCGCGAAGATTACGATCATTGGGCAGCTTTGGGGGCGACCGGTTGGTCATCCAAAGAGCTGATGCCTTACTTTGCGAAGCTTGAAACCTACCTGAAGGGTGATACGCAGCGAGGCAAAAGCGGCCCCATGCATATTCATCAAGTGACCGAGCGTTATCCGTTGGTCGATGCGTTATTGAAAGCTGCGGTTCAAGATGGACAGCCTTTGAATGAAGACTACAACGGTAAAGGCCAAGAAGGTTTTGGCTATTATCAGGTCGAACAAAAAGAGGGCAGACGCTGGAGCGCGTATGACGGCTATTTAAAACCCGTTCGACACAGAAAAAATCTAACGGTTCATACCCGCGCTCACGTGACGAAAGTGAACGTTGAAGCAGGGGTGTGTACCGGTGTGACGTATCAACAAAAAGGTGAAGTCTTTACGGTGCGTGCTGCGCGCGAGGTCATTATGTCGGCCGGCGCGGTACAAACGCCTCAGATTCTTGAGTTGTCGGGCATCGGCGACCCAGCGCTTTTGCAACGGTTTGACATCCCGGTGGTACATGCGGCTAAGCGTGTAGGTGAAAACTACATCGATCATTACGCGACGCGTATGAATTGGCGTGTCAAAAATACGCAGACGCTCAACGAACTGGCACAAGGCTGGCGTGTGGGCCTTGCCGTGTTGCAATATTTTGCGACACGCAAAGGGATTTTATCGTTGGGTACGGGCTTAGCCCACGGCTTTGTGAAAACACGTGCTGCGTTGCCAACACCTGATGTGCAATATTTTTTCATGCATGCGACCTATGCCAATGCTGCCATTCGTAAATTGGATAATTTTCCGGGCATGACGATGGCGGTGTCGGGGTTGCGCCCAACGTCGCAAGGCAGTATCCATATCCAGTCTAAGGATCCTCTAGTTGGGCCCGCGATTAAACCGAACTTTTTAGCCAATACCGAAGATCAGCAGGCGCTTATTGAAGGTATGAAAATCGCCCGACGTATTGTTGAACGCCCGGCGTTGTCCAACTACATTGAGTCTGAAATGAGTCCAGGCGCTCGTGTTTTAACTGACGAACAATGGTTGCATTTCGCGCGCGACAATGGTCAAACGACATATCACCCCATCGCTACCTGCCGGATGGGTTCTGATGATGAGGCGGTGGTCGATACTCGCCTGCGCTTTAAGGGTTTGCGTGGCTTGCGTGTGGTAGATGCCTCGGTCTTCAGGGCGATGGTGTCGGGCAATACTCAGGCGGCTGTGATGATGGTGGCAGAACGTGGCGCAGACTTGATACTTGAAGATGCGGCGAAGCATTAGGGCGCCACAACGAGAGCGTGCGCGATTATTTCTAAACGCATCGAAAAACTAAGATCCAAGATCACAGATCACAGATCACAGATCACAGATCAAAGATCCAAGGTCACAGATCAAAGACCAAAGATCTTTGGCTAGCGCTAGGCAGGTAAAGTGAGATATTGCAGAGCTAATTTTTTAAAGGCTTCGACACCGGGGTCTTTGTTTGGCAATTCTTGCACAATGATCTTGCCCACACTGTCGGCGAGTGAGTAGGCAAGCTTCGCATCTAAAAATAGCAAACGCGAGCGTCGCGCAAGCACATCTTCGACTGTGCGCGCGTATTCATGGCGTACGGCAAAGCGCACCATGGCTTCGGTGAGGCCGCCCCCTAGGGCGCGTTCGGCGCCAGGTAACTGAGTGACCTCCTCTGCCTCGTCGCCATAAGCTTTTATGCCGGGGGCTTCGTACATGGGGTGATCGACCTTGCGACCCGTTTGTGCACCGACTAAGGTTAGGTTGGCTGTGAAGCAGGCTTGGCGCTCGGGTAAAAGTTTGGCGTCCACACAGTGCTTCAGCACGTCTTGCGCCATGGCACGATAGGTGGTCCATTTTCCACCCGTCACGGTCACCATCTTGCTTTTGCTGATGAGCACAGTGTGTTCGCGACTGATGGCCTTGGTGTTGCCGTGTTCATCTTTCGGTGGTTTGACCAAGGGTCGTAGCCCAACCCAAATACTTTTAATATCTGCGCGCGTGGGTGCACGGGTTAAGTAGCGGGCCGACTCGCGCAAAATAAATTCGAGTTCTTCTGCATAAGGGTCTGGTTCACGACTTAAATCGTGGCGTGGCGTATCGGTGGTGCCGATAATGACTTTACCTAGCCAAGGCACTGCAAATAGTACGCGCCCATCTGAGGTGTGCGGCACAATGATGGCGTGCTCGCCTGCTAAAAATTCACGATCAACGACGACGTGCACTCCTTGGCTGGGTGCGACCATCGCCACGCTTTGAATACTCGCCGCGGCGTCATCTTTTTGTCGTAGCGCATCGACCCAGACTCCGGCGGCATTGACAACGCAGTTGGCTTTAATTGGGTAGATTTGTTGAGTTTCGTGGTCTTGTGCAAGTAAGCCCGTGATTTGACCCTTGTGATCTTGTGCAGATGAGCCGGTGCCTGGACCACCGCTGTGTGTCAGTTCTAGTGCGCTGCAATAGTTAATCAGTAAGGCACCGCGCTGTGCGGCGGTGCGTGCCAGTGCTAAGGCCAGGCGCGCATCGTCAAATTGGCCATCCCAGTATTTGACTGAACCTTTTAAGCCTTTAGTATGAAGATTAGGAACGTGTTTGAGCGTCTCGTGTGCACCCCAAAAACGGGTGCGGCCTAAACTGCGTTTTCCTGAGAGCGCATCGTACAACAGCAAACCCGCACCATAAAACGGGATCTCCCAAAACTTGTAACAAGGCAAAATAAAGGCAAGCGGTTGTGCTAAGTGCGCCGCGTTATGCAATAAGGTTGTGCGTTCGTGCAAGGCTTCGTAGACTAAGGACACGTTGCCTTGGGCAAGATAACGTACTCCGCCATGCACAAGCTTGGTTGACCTTGACGAGGTGCCTTTAGCAAAATCGGTGGCGTCAAGCAGCACGACAGAGTAACCACGCGAGGCCGCATCAAGCGCTAAACCTAAGCCCGTGGCACCGCCTCCAATAATGGCAAGATCGTAGGTTTTGTCTTCAGTCAGACGCGCGAGCAGTTGTGTGCGCTCAGTCAGAAGGGGGGTGCGTGATGCTTGGTCGGTATGCAGTGGTGTTCGTGAGGCTCGATCAAGCTCAAGTGGTTTTCGTGATGCTGGATCGGCCTGAAGCGATACCTGTGGTGCTTGTTGGGCCTTGGGTGTCATCAATTTGCCCAGCCTTTCGCGCGCTCAAGCGCTTGATGCCATCTTGCCAGTTTTGCTTGACGCGCTGCCGCAGCCATCGCAGGCTCGAATCTGCGATCGACCGACCATTGCGTGGCAATGTCTTTGGTGCTTGACCATAAGCCAACTGCAAGGCCCGCCAGATAGGCAGCACCGAGCGCCGTGGTTTCGGTGACGTTGGGGCGCACCACCGGTACTCCTAGAAAATCTGCCTGTATTTGCATCAGCAGATCATTGTTTGAGGCGCCGCCGTCTACCCGTAATTCGGCCAGGGCGATGCCAGAGTCTTTTGCCATTGCGGCAAAGACATCGGCCACCTGAAGGGCAATCGCTTCAAGCGCTGCCCGCGCGATATGGGCTTTGGTGGTGCCTCGAGTCATACCGATTAGCGTGCCACGGGCATTGCCGTCCCAGATCGGTGCACCTAGGCCTGTAAAGGCCGGCACCAAGTAGGTGTCAGCGACATCAGGCACGCTGGCGGCGAGTGCCTCGACTTCGGCTGCTGACGAGATAATATTTAAACCGTCGCGTAGCCACTGAATCGTGGCCCCACCCATAAAGACCGAGGCTTCGAGGCAGTAGGTGGTGGCGAGCGCCCCAGAGTGCTGAGCGCTTTTGGCTTGGCTTGCGTCGGTTTGTTGTGACTGGGCGGGTGGCGTTGCTGAAGCCTCGAGGCGTTGCCAGCCCACGGTGGTAAGTAATTTGTTTTGGCTGACCACCGGTTGATGCCCAGTATTGAGCAGCATGAAGCAGCCAGTGCCATAGGTATTCTTGGCCATACCAGGTTCAAAACAGGCTTGGCCGAAGGTTGCCGCCTGTTGATCACCAATCATTGAGGCGATCGGGATGGCACGTCCAAAGAGGCTTGGATCGGTGTGCGCCACGATGCCAGAACTAGGTACCACGGTCGGTAAGACCGAGCGCGGAATCCTGAGTAAGGCAAGTAGTTCGTCATCCCAGGCGAGGGTGTGTAAATTGAACAGGAGCGTGCGCGAGGCATTGCTCGGGTCGGTGATATGCGCTTGGCCCTTCGTCAGGTTCCAGACTAGCCAACTGTCGATGGTGCCGAAGGCCAGCTCACCACGTTCGGCGCGGGTACGCGCGCCTGGGATATTATCGAGTAGCCAGGCCAGTTTGGTGCCTGAAAAATAAGCGTCTAAGACTAAACCGGTTTTGTCTTGGATGAACGCCTGATGCCCTTGTTGCCGTAAGGCGTCGCAGTGTTCAACCGTACGACGGTCTTGCCAAACAATCGCGTTGGCAAGCGGCAGGCCGGTTGTACGATCCCATAACACGGTGGTTTCGCGTTGATTGGTGATGGCGATTGCCGCGACGCTGTCAGTCGCTCCGGCAGGAGTCAGTACGTCTTTGAGCACTCGCAGCTGTGTTTGCCAGATTTCAAGGGCGTCATGTTCAACCCAGCCCGGCTGTGGAAAAATTTGTTTGAATTCGCTTTGAGCGGTGCGCACGCTGTGGCCTTGCGCATTAAACAAAATCGCGCGAGAGCTTGTGGTGCCTTGATCGAGTGCGAGGATGTGGGTCATAGATCGTATCTGTTGTAACTAAACATTACCCGTCACCCGGAAGCCGCAATTGCTAGACGTGGTTGAGGGCGTATTCGCACCTCTTGCTGCAAGTCGATAGCGATTGCAATAAGAGTCGTGGCATAAAAAAGACCCGCCTCGCATTGAACGTTTGCCTGTTGGAACGGAATACAGAGGGTTTTCGAGACTAGTGCTGACATGATAGTCCGAACTAAACCAGTCGGCGCACCATTCCCAGACATTGCCGACGGTATTAAATAGTCCAAAGCCATTTGGCTCATAGCTCTGCGCCGCCTGTGGCTCTGGTTGCCATCCTTCGTGCGGTAAATTTGGAAACTCACCCTGCCAGATATTGCAAGGCAAGGGTTGGTTCATCTGAAGCGTGTCACCCCAGGAATAGCGTTTCTCAGGTAGCCCGCCGCGTGCCGCGCACTCCCATTGCGCCTCTGTCGGTAGGCTAACCCCAGCCCAGGCGCAGTAGGCTTGGGCGTCATGCCAGGAAATGTGTACGACAGGGTGCTCAGGAATGGTCAAGTGACTCGAGCCTGGTCCAGACGGGCGCTGCCAACAAGCGTCTGTAAGATCGACCCACCATACGAGATCGTTTGAAACTGGAGTGACAGTTTTTTTTAGAGCCTGAGACAGTTGCAAATAAAAAACAAAGGATGAGCCTAGCCGCTCTGCTTCAGTGACATATTGCGTATCGCGAACAAACTGATTGAATTGACGATTGGTGACTGTTGTTGGGGCGATCCGAAAGGCGTCCAGTTTGACTAAGCGCGCCGGACCTTCGCCGTCGTCTTGAAAACCGATGTTTTCATTGGTGCCCATCACAAAAGAGTTGCCGGCGATTGCGATTAAGTCGCTGTGCTGTTGTGAGTGAGCGGCTGTCGCGCCGGCGTGGGCTGTTGAGACGACAAGCGCGTTAGAGGCAAGGTGCTCGGCATTTGGCAATACTTCTGCTCGCGGTAAAGACCGCTGCGCCGAGCAGCAGGCTTTATGTTGCATTTAGTCTTTTTCCCAAAAAGCGCGCGTGACACCTTGGCTGCGCATGAGTTCGACAATTTTGTCGCGCGGCAATACGCCGCAGCGCTTGGCCCAGACTTCGTATTGAAGCGCCATCTCTGTGACGCGCTCAGGATGTATCGCCGCCAAATCATTGAGTTCGGTACGGTCGGCCTCCATGTCGTACAGTTCCCAGTCGCAAGGGTAACGCTTCACCAACTTCCATTTACCGACTCGGATGGCCGCATTGCCTTCGTGCTCCCAAAACATCGGTGGCCGTTCGGTGGTATCACCTTTGAGCGCATTGCTTAATGAGTGCCCTTCGAGCGCGGTAATTTGATGCCCTGCATAGTGTTCGGGGTAGGGTGTCTGGGTGATGTCAAGAATTGTTGCCATAATGTCGGGCAAGTACCCTGGTGAATGTCTGACGGCACCTCGGTCTGAGATGCCTGTTGGCCAATGCATAATGAGCGGCGTGGCAACGCCGCCCTCGTGAATCCAGTGTTTGTAAAGCCTAAAAGGTGTGTTTGACAGGTTGGCCCAGGCCGGGCCGTAGCTTTGATAGGTGTCTTCGGGGCCGGGCATCAGCGAGGTGTCATTGCCAAAATGCACTGGTTTACCGTCGCGTGTTTTGGCGCGGGCGATCATGAGCTTATCGACAAGTTCGTCGATCGACACGCCTTCAGGGATGTCTTCTGCGCAAGCGCCATTGTCTGACATAAAAATCACCAGCGTGTTGTCAAGTTCACCGGCCTCTTCGATGGCTTGCAAAATACGGCCGATGCCTTGATCCATTCTGTCGATCTGCGCGGCATAGACTTCCATACAGCGTAGTAACCAGGCTTTTTGTTCGGCGTCTTCCCAGCTCGGTTGGGTAGGGTCGCGGTCGGTCAGCGGCCATGAGTCTTTTAGGATGCCAGACTTGACCAGCCGCTCGAGTCGTTCTTTGCGCAGGGTATCCCAGCCGCTATCAAACCGCCCTTTATATTTTTGGATATCTTCTTCGTGGGCATGCAAGGGCCAATGCGGTGCGGTGTACGCGACGTAAGTAAAAAAAGGTTGAGCAGGGGACGAAGCGTAGTGTTGCTTAATATAAGTGACAGCTTGGTCGCTGATCGCGTCGGTATAAAAGAAATTTTTATCCTCGCGAGCCTCGTGCTCGGCATTTTTATTGTCGCGTGTCAGCGTGTTGGGATCATAAAAACTGCCTGCGCCGATGATCGTGCCAAAAAATTCATCAAAGCCTCGTTGTTTAGGCCATGAATCGGTAGGTTCGCGCAAATTGCTCGAGACGTGCCACTTACCACTCATGTAGGTTTTGTAATGACTCGCCTTTAAGGCTTCTGGAATCGTGACACAGCGCTGATTCAGGTTGCCCGCGTAGCCTTCGGGGCCGCTGTCATAGGTCAAGATTCCGATGCCGGTCTGATGCGGATGCAAGCCCGTCATGAGCGATGCGCGTGAGGGGCTGCAGCGAGCCGTATTGTAGAACTGTGAAAAGCGTAAACCGCCAGCGGCCAGGCGATCCAAGTTGGGTGTTTCAATCTCGCCGCCATAGCAGCCGATATCAGAAAAACCCATGTCATCATTTAGGATCAAGACAATATTTGGTTTCTTACTCATGGCAATCCTGTATTTAAAAAAGGCTAAAGACGCTGACCTGTCAGGGGGTCAAATAAATGCACGGTTGCGGGCTGACAACTGACTTTAATCGTTTCATTTTCTTTAATCAGCTGAGTGTGCGGTAGCTTCATTTTGATAGGTTGTTGGTCTACCAACAAAGCGACAGTCACGCTGTCACCCAAATCCTCGATCAGTTCAACTGTTGCGGTCACACCCTCGGCGCTTGGCGTTAAATCAGAGGGTCGAACCCCAAAGATCACTTCGCGTGATGCAGCCGTGCTCTGTTCGATTTGAAGGCGATCACCATTTTTAAAGGTGATGGTTGAGCCTTGCCATTGGGCGGCCAGCAGGTTCATGGGTGGGCTGCCAATAAAGCTGGCCACAGTCAACGTGGCAGGGCGAGCAAAGATATTTCTAGGGGTGTCAATTTGTACGATTTTCCCTTCCATAAAGACGGCAACGCGGTCGGCCAGCGTCATCGCTTCTTCTTGATCGTGAGTCACATATACCGTTGTGACTTTCAAAGAGCGCTGAAGTTTACGTAATTCGATGCGAGTCTCTAAGCGTAGTTTGGCGTCAAGATTAGATAAGGGCTCATCCAGTAAAAATAGACGCGGTTGGCGCACAATCGCCCGCGCCAGTGCAACGCGCTGTTGTTGACCGCCCGAAAGTTGCCCGGGCTTGCGATCCATCAGATGCTCGATATTGACTTTAGTTGCAGCCTCTCGTGCAGCAAGATTTCTAGACGACTGATTTTGTCCAATCATCTTTAACGGAAAGGCAATGTTTTCTTCAACCGACATGTGTGGATACAGCGCATAGCTTTGAAAGACCATGGCGACATCACGTTCTCCGGGCTCTTTGCTGGTGACATCTTCGTCATCCATAAAGACCTTGCCAGCACTGAGCGACTCAAGCCCGGCAAGCACTCTGAGTGTGGTCGTTTTGCCCGAGCCTGAGGGCCCTAAGAGCACAAAAAATTCGCCCGCTTTGATGTCGAGATCAATGCCGTGTAAGACCGTGAGTTGATCGTGTTTTTTGACCGCACCCTCGATGCGAATGCTGCCGCGCTGAGTCATCGCCGCCCTCCGCCTTTGACTGCGCCAACGGTTAAGCCCTTCACGATATGACGTTGTGCAGCTATACCGATCAGGATCACAGGGGCCATTGCGACGATGGCGGCTGCGGCCAGGCGCGCCCATTGGGTCTGCTCAACAGAAATAAAGTTGAACATCGCAACAGTGACGGGCCGCACGCGGTTACCACCGAGCAACACAGAAAACATGAATTCATTCCAAGAGTTGAGAAAGACAAAAATCGTTGTCACGGCGATGCCACCGCGCACCTGAGGCAAGATCACGTACCAAAGTGCGCGCAGCCGGCCGGCGCGATCAAGCAGGGCGGCTTCCTCCATCTCGAGCGGAATATCCTCAAAGTAAGACACCATTAGCCAGATGGCAAAGGGCAACGAAAAGGTCAGAAAGATCAGAATTAAACCCGAGTAGGTGTCTAGCCCTCCGATGCGTTGCAGCACCAGGTAATAGGGAATCACCAACCCCACCGGCGGTAGCATTTGTGTCACCAGTACATAAAAGCCACTGGTTTGCTTACCTGGGTATTTGAGGCGGGCAATCGCGTACGCGGCCGGTACCGAAAATAGCATTGTCAGTAGTGTGGCGGTGCTTGAAACGACGATACTCGACCATAGGTTGGGTAGGATTGAATCCGCACCGCTTAGTACGGCACGATAATTATCGAGTGTCGGCGTAAAAATCCAGACTGGTGGATAGGCCAACACGTCGCGCTCAGTCTTAAAGGAAGTGAGCACTCCCCAAATCACCGGAAACGCCCAGACGGTGAGTAGCAGACCGGCGGCAGCAAATAACATGAGTTGACGCGGGATGGTTTGTTTCATTTAGCGGCTTTTCTGCGTTTAAACATGACGTAAGACACGGCGAGCGTGAGGCCGAGCAGCACCATCGCAAGACTTGAGCCGTAGCCGAGATTTAATTCTGTAAACGAGGTTCGATAGGCGTATAAGTTCAAGATTTCGGTTGAGGAGCCTGGTCCGCCGCCCGTCGCCGCAAAAATGGCAGCAAAGGCTGAAAGCGCCGTCATGGTGCGCATGATGACAACCATGATGATCGCGGGGCGTATCAACGGTAGCGTGAGATACCGAAAACGTTGCCAGGCGTTGGCTCGATCTAGCCGCGCTGCCTCATAGACGTCGGCGGGCAGAGTCGCGAGCGTCGCCAGAAAAACGAGAAAGGCGAACGGAGTCCATTGCCATGTGTGGATGGCAATCACAGAGATGAGGGCGAGTTGCGGGTCGCCTAACCAGTTTTGACTGCCGAGCCCGAGAGCCCTAGTGACCAAGTCGACGAGACCGACGTCAGGGGCTAACACGAGGGTGCGCCAAAACAAACCGACGACGACTGGGGCGAGCACAATTGGTAAGATCGCGGCGATACGCAACAGCGCCTGACCCTTGGGGATCTGCTGGACTAGCATCGCAAGCGACAGCCCAACCAGTATTTGTAAGCATACGGTCGAGCTCGTGTAGACCACAGTCAGCCATAGCGAGTTCATAAACCGCGGGTCGCTCGCCATCTTGCCGTAGTTGTCGAGACCGGCAAAACCCGATAGCCAGGGCATGGTCATATCAAGCCGGAAAAAGCTCGTCCAGCCCAAATAGACAAGAGGGGCAGTGGTGGTGATCACTAAAAGCAACAGAGACGGCCCGAGTAAGCACCAAGCGAATCTGCGCTCTTGCCTGGCAAGGGCAAGAGCGCCAGAGTCAATGGCTTGTGTTGCAGCCATTCTTTAGTTCTTCAAGAGCTGCTGGATTCTGGCTTGCGCTTCATCCAAGGCTTCTTTTGGTTTCTTTTGTCCGACCAGCGCAGCCTGAATGCTGGTTGCCATGGCTTCGCCAATGGCGGGCCACTGTGGCACTAAAGGTCGCCACTGCACATCGGTGTCGAGCTCGAGAGATTGCAAGGCTGCCGGTATGAAATTGTCGCCGGCACCGCTCATCGCTTCAGCAAAAGCGGGGTCGCGCCACAAGGAAATCCGGTTTAAACCAGAGCGTTTAGCCGGACCCGCAAATTTCCAGGATGTGCGCATTTGAGTTTCTGCACAGGTTGCCCAGGCAATGAAGAGCCAGGTTGCTTTTTTTGCACGCGCACTTAGGGCCGCGTTGATCGGGAAACCCCAGTTCCAGATTGAGGTGACGCGCTTGCCACCAGGGCCGGCTGGCCAGCGAGCGTAAGCAATCTTGCCAACAACTTTTGATTTTTCAGGATTATTAATGACAGCGGCTGACGAGTGTGCATCGAGATACGTTGCCACAGTGCCTTGAGAAAAGGCGTCGGCAATATCGGGCCAGTTCCAGTTGCGTACCGCCGGTGGTGCGTACTGCGTTAACGCATCGACATACCACTCAAGGGCTTTGACGGCTTCGGGTGAGTTCACCACTAACTTGTCGCCGTTAAACCAACTGCCTCCGAAGCCGCGCAAAATGGAGGGATACACATACATATTTTGTCCGGCCCCCGAGAAGCCTCGCAAGGCGAGCCCGTAAGTGCGGGTCGCTGGATCTGTCAGAGCCTTTGCATTTGAGAGCAGCTGGTCATACGTTTCGGCGGGTTTAAGACCTTTGGCTGCGTAAAGGTCTTTGCGATACACCTGAACGGTGACTTCGCCATCAAACGGGATGCCATAGGGTTTGCCGCCGACAGAGTCTGCGTCGCGCCAGGCTTTGATGATGTCATCGTAATTAAACCAAGCCTGATCGGTTAGGGTTGGATCGTTCAGATAGGTATCCAAAGGGTCGACCCATTTGTTGGCAACGTAGAGCGGGTAGTACATCGGGTCTGCAGCGTGCGTCGCAAAGGTGGCGGTCTTTGACGATAGATCCAGCAAAGCTTTTTGGCGGATTTGGCCCGGCGGTACTTTCTCCATCCGTACCTTGATCCCTGTCAGTGCTTCGAACTGAGGGATCAGTGAGATGAGGTTTTCAAAGTAACTGGCCGGAATCACGGCCACCGAGATGGCTTCACCCTCAGTTTGGCGCCAGTTGATTTTTGCTGTTTTGTAGGCGGCGAGTTCGTCGCCTTGCCCAAAGGCTGTTGTCCAACTTGTGGCGCCTGAGGCCAGCATACCAAGGCTGGCGGCTTGTTTAAGCACTTTGCGTCGACCAGTTTGTAGGGCGTGGGTTCGAAACGATGATTTCATGATTATCTCCGGGTGGCTGCAGTGCGAGAGGGAGTAGATCACGCGCTGAGCAATTGAATAATGAGCTGAATCTCTTCGGGTTGCTATTGTGTTGAATAGTGAGCTGAATCTCTTCGGGTTGCTATTGTGTTTTGTGTCAGACGGCACCAAATCATCCGCAATCTTCGACTTTATGCAATCGTTTACATCAAATTGAGATTAGCATTTAAAACATAAAATCGCACCTTTCTTTGATTTATTTTGCAAAAAAGCTATTTATTTTGAAAATAGATTATGAATTCCGTTTGATTTTTTTGGAGATGAATACGTTTACATTCTCAGTTGTGTTTGACCTATACTTCTCGAATGTCAACGCAAGAGCCAACAGACGCCTCGAATCCAGTCGCGCGCAGCCGTAGCGACGCAAAAGATGTTGCTCGCCTGGCGGGGGTGTCGACCGCTACGGTTTCGCGTGCTCTAAATAACCCCAAAAGTGTCGGGCCGGCCACGCGGCAACTAGTGCTTGAAGCTGCGGCTAAGTTGCGCTATGTGCCCCACGGTGCCGCACGTTCAATGCGCAGTCGTCGCAGCAATATGATTGGTGCGGTCGTACCGTCTTTTGATTACGCGTTGTACGCACGAACAACAAGCGCGCTACAGCAGCGTCTCGACGAAAGCGGTTACTCACTTGTCTTAGCTGAGCATCACTATGATTTAGCGGTCGAATTACGCGTGGCCAGCCAGCTGATCGAACGCGGTGTTGATGCTTTTGTCTTTGTTGGCTTAGATCACGACCCCCGTTTGTTTTCACTCTTAGAAGACTACGGCCGGCCGTATGTCTTGACTTGGGGTATTGATCCTCTGCGTAAGCATCCGAGCGTAGGCTTTGATAATCAAGCGGCCACCTACGCGGTCACGAACCACTTACTCGCGTTAGGTCACCGCCAGATTGGCTTGCTGAGTGCCTACGTTGACGGTAACGATCGCGCACGTGAGCGTGGCGCTGGAGTGCGCCGTGCATTAGCCGAGGCTGGACTTGAGCTGCAGGCACAGCATGTTCAATATGCGCCTATCTCACTGCAGTCGGCCCAAGAGGCTGCTTTACGTCTGCTGTCTTTGCCGACGCCGCCCACTGCGATCGTTGCCACCAATGATGTGTTTGCCGTTGGGGCAATGCTGGCGTGTCGAAAGCTTGGGTTGGTCATTGGCCACGATATCTCGATTACAGGAGTCGATAATACCGACTTGGGTGCGACCCAAACCCCCGGCTTGACCAGCATCCGCACGCCGATCGTTGAAATCGGGTTGGCAGCCGCCGAGCAGCTGATCGCTCGACTTGAACAAGAGCCCTACAATCCGTTTCAAAGCTTTCCGATCGAGCTAGTGTGCCGGGGTAGTACCGGAGCCCCTAAGGGTTGAACCGTGTTGGCTTAGCTGTCCTTAGCCCAGATGGCAAGCTTAGGTTCGGTAACGGCTCTTCAAAGTCTAAAACGAGGGCAAACACTCAATCCAAAGCAGATGACTAACGTTCGGTAACGACCCTATAAAGTCTAAAGCGAGGGCAAACACTCAATCCAAAGCAAATGACTAGCGAGTAATATGAATTGTCTCAATTTAACGTTAAGCTTGCTGGCGGCTGGCCTATGGTCCAAGAGCGCCTGTTACTAACAGATCTTTTTTAGGTGCTATCCCTTTTTAACCCATCGGCTCTAACCCTCTTGGCCCCCCTGCGGGCACGACTTACGGAGAAACCAATGAAACTCAAATTTTCTATCGCATCGCTATCAACGATGCTTGCACTCAGCACCTCAGTGTTCACGCCGGCTCAGGCTCAGACTGAAATTCAATGGTGGCACGCCATGAGTGGCGCCTTGGGCGAGTGGGTCGATGATCTAGCCAAAGACTTTAACGGTAGCCAAAAAAATTACAAAGTGGTGCCAGTTTTTAAGGGCACCTATGACGAAGCGATGACCGCAGCCGTGGCTGCCTTTCGTGCTGGTAATGCGCCTCATATTTTGCAAGTGTTTGAGGTTGGCACTGCCACGATGATGGCCAGCAAGGGTGCGATCGTGCCAGTTGCTGAAGTCATGAGTAAAGCAGGCGTGAAATTTGACCCTGCAGCGTACGTGCCTGCAGTGGCCGGTTACTACACGGCGCCTAATGGCCAGATGCTGAGCTTTCCGTTCAATAGCTCAACGACAGTGTTCTGGTACAACAAAGATGCTTTCAAAGCGGCTGGTCTTGACCCAGAAAAACCACCATTGACCTGGCCCGAGGTCATTGCAGCAGCTCAAAAGCTGAAATACGCTGGGCACCAGTGCCCCTTCACAACAAGTTGGATTAGCTGGACTCAGCTAGAAAGCTTTAGCGCCTGGCACAACACTGAGTTTGCAACGCTGGGCAATGGCATGAAGGGCTTAGCGACCAGTCTGAAAGTCAATGGGCCCTTACAGTTGCGCCATATTGAAAATCTTGCTGAAATGGCGAGCTCTGGGCTGTTTGTCTATAAGGGCCGTGCCAACGCCGCTGATCCAGTCATCGTTGCGGGTGAGTGCGCAATGGGGACGGGCTCGTCTGCCCTATATGGCAACCTAAAGCGTAATGCGAAATTTGACTTTGGTGTCTCTACCTTACCCTACTACGCAGACGTAAAAGGCGCTCCGCAAAATACGGTAATCGGAGGCGCAAGTTTGTGGGTCATGGCGGGCCGTAAGGCCGACGAGTACAAAGGCGTGGCTCAGTTTTTTGAATTTTTGTCGCGCCCAGAAGAAGCTGCCAAAAGTCATCAGCGTACCGGCTACTTACCACTGACAATTGCTTCCTATGAGTTGACTGAAAAGTCTGGATTTTATAAAGCCAATCCAGGTACCGACATCGCTGTCACACAGATGATTCGTAAGACCACAGACAATTCGCGCGGCATTCGTTTAGGTAATTTCTTACAGATTCGAACCATCATTGACGAAGAACTTGAGCAGGTTTGGGCCAGTAAAAAAACTCCCAAAGATGCGCTCGACACCATCGTCAAACGTGGCAACGAGTTGCTTGAGCGGTTTGAAAGAGCCAATCGTTAAATTTCAATAAATTGGCTGAGATGAGGTCGTAGCTGGCCTCGTCGCTCTTGACTGCTCACGACCTTGCGCTTTTTGGGTGATGGAAAAAAAAGTTCGCTTTCAATCGCGTTGGTTACCTTGGGTGCTGATTGCACCTCAGTTAACGATCGTCTTGGTTTTTTTCTTTTGGCCCGCTGGTCAGGCCTTGTATCAAAGCGTGCTTGAAGAAGATGCGTTTGGTATGTCGCGCCAATTCGTGGGCATGCAAAATTTTTCACGGCTGTTTAACGACTCACTTTACCTCGAATCCTTTCAAACCACGGCCTTGTTTTCGGTGTTGGTCGCAGTCTGTGGCTTGACCTTGGCGCTCTTGCTTGCGGTCATGGCGGATCGCGTGTGGCGCGCTGCAAGTATTTATAAGACGCTCTTAATTTGGCCCTACGCCGTGGCGCCCGCCATTGCGGGAGTCTTGTGGGTATTTATGTTTGCTTCGCCCATGGGCGTCATCGCTTTTGCCGTGCGTTGGCTTGGCTTGAACTGGAATCATCTGCTTGATAGTCGAGACGCCATGACGTTGATCGTTGTGGCGGCAGTCTGGAAGCAAATTTCATATAACTTCTTATTTTTTTTGGCAGGGCTGCAGTCAATTCCAAAGTCATTGCTTGAGGCCGCGGCCATTGATGGGGCAACCCCCTGGCACCGCTTTCGCACGATCGTGTTTCCGCTGTTGTCACCCACCACGTTTTTCTTACTGGTGATTAACGTGGTGTACGCCTTCTTTGATACGTTTGCCATTATTGATGCCACGACACATGGTGGGCCGGGTAAAGCCACCTCAATCTTGGTTTACAAGGTGTATTACGACGGCTTTAAGGCGATGGATCTGGGCAGTTCGGCCGCACAGTCTGTGATCTTGATGTTCATCGTGGTGTGCCTGACCGTGGTGCAGTTTCGCTTCATTGAGCGCAAGGTGCAATATGCGTGACCAGGTTGACATATCATGATTGAAAGACGCCCCGTACTGACAATCCTGTCTCACCTCGTGTTGCTACTTGGTGTGCTGATTGTGGCGTTTCCGGTCTATGTGACGCTTGTGGCTTCAACCCAGACCACCGCGCAGATCACACAAGCGATCCCAATGTCTTTGGTGCCTGGCAACCACATGCTTGAAACCTATCGCCTTGCCCTCTTTGGTGGTGCAACAGAGTCGGGTGGGCGCATCTTGCCGGCTTGGCCGATGATGTGGGTGAGCTTGGTGACAGCTTTGCTCATTAGCGTGGGCAAAATCACGATTTCAATGCTCTCGGCGTTTGCCATTGTCTACTTCAGGTTTCCGTTTCGAGGCCTGGTATTTTGGATGATTTTCATCACCTTAATGTTACCGGTTGAAGTCCGCATCGGGCCGACCTACCAAGTGGTCTCCAACCTTGGGATGTTGAACTCGTACGCGGGGTTGACCATCCCCTTGATTGCCTCGGCAACCGCCACGTTTTTGTTTAGACAGTTCTTTTTGACGGTGCCCGATGAACTGGTTGAGGCTGCGCGGATGGATGGCGCTGGGCCGATGCGATTTTTTTGGGATGTCTTGTTGCCTTTGTCTCGCACCAGTATCGCGGCGCTCTTTGTGATTCAATTTATTTATGGTTGGAATCAGTACCTCTGGCCATTACTGATCACGACCGACGAGAATATGTCTCCGGTGGTGATGGGGATCAGACGTTTGATTTCGGGTGATGCATACACCGAGTGGAACGTCGTGATGGCGACCGCGATATTGGCGATGTTGCCACCGGCCTTGGTCGTGGTGCTGATGCAAAAGTGGTTTGTGAAAGGGTTAGTGGATTCTGAAAAATAAAACTTCAGTTAAATTGTTCAAGACGTGTCAACATGCACCTGAGGTCACCAATACATCAATTGGAGACAATCTCAGCCGCGACATCCAAGTCATAATACTCAAGTCATAACACTCAAGTCATAAGCCTCAAGTCATAACACTCAAGTCATAACACTCAATTCATAGCGTTCCAGCCACAACACCTTAGTCACAACACCTCGAGCGTATACAGACATGGCCGCGATTTCTTTAAAAAATATCGTCAAGCAGTATGGCGTGGGTAAAGCCGCGGTGCAGGTGATCCATAACGTCTCTGCCGAAATCAGCGATGGTGAGTTTGTCGTCATCGTGGGTCCTTCAGGCTGCGGCAAGTCGACCTTGCTTCGGATGGTGGCTGGCCTTGAAGAGATCACTGCCGGCACCATTTCAATCGGTGCGCGAGTTGTCAATGATCTTGAACCTGCCGAGCGCGATATCGCGATGGTATTTCAAAACTATGCGCTTTATCCCCACATGACGGTCTTTGACAACATGGCATATGGTCTCAAAATCGCGCGCGTCGCCAAGGATGAAATCAAAGCTCGGGTTGAAAAGGCCGCAGGTATTCTTGAGCTCATGCCCTACCTAGACCGTAAGCCGCGTGCGTTGTCAGGTGGGCAGCGCCAACGTGTGGCCATGGGTCGAGCAATCGTGCGTCAACCACAAGTATTTTTGTTTGACGAACCCCTCTCTAATCTTGACGCAAAATTGCGCGCACAGACGCGACTTGAAATTCAAAAGCTGCACCGCGAACTTGGCATTACCTCTTTATTTGTGACGCACGATCAAGTCGAGGCGATGACCTTGGCGCAGCGCATGCTGGTGATGAATGGCGGAAAAATGGAACAGTTCGGCACGCCCGAAGAGGTTTACAACGCACCCGCAAGTACATTTGTGGCAAGCTTTATTGGCTCGCCGCCGATGAATTTATTAAAAGCAGCACCGGGCGTGGCTGCCGGCTCGATTTTGGGGATCAGACCCGAGCATCTTGAACTTGGTGCCGAGGGTTGGGCATTGACGGTGGATGGCATCGAATTGCTCGGTGCAGAGCGCCTGCTTTATTGTCGCCTGCAAGACGAGTCGCTGATTGTGCGGATTCACGAAGAGCAACAACCGCCGAAACTGGGGGCGACGATTTACGCTAAGCCGCGGGTCGATCGCCTGCATCTGTTTGCCGCGCGCACCGGGTTGCGTCTGTAAGGGTTTTCGCTAGTGTGCGCGGGGGTCGTGCGTCGCGAGCAGGGCGCCTGAGCTTGTCTGCCTGAGGCCGGACACACGAATGCCTAGCTTCAGAAGGGATCACTGTGATATCGTCCCAACTCAAGAGACGGGGCTGACTTTTTTTGGCGGCCCCGCAACAAGTGGTAGGGCTTAGTTGGCTTTTGTAGTCTCGCAATCAGTGGCGGGGCTCACTGCTTAAACAGCCCTGCACGCACCGAGACAAAACAAGCGTTATGCAGACTGATTCTTACTTACCCTTTGATCCTAAGGTCGCGCCTAAGCAAAAATTGCCTGCGGGTACGGTGGATTGTCATTTTCATGTTTTTGAAGATGCGGCCAAATATCCCTACACGGCAAAGCGCTCGTATACGCCAAGCTTGGCCCCTTGGGCGGCCTTTGAGGCAATGAATCATGCCATTGGCGCAGATCGTGCCGTGCTGGTGCACCCCTCGGTTTATGGTCATGATCACGCCACGCTCTATGACACGCTGCAAGCGCATCCTGAGCGCTTACGTGCGGTCGGTGTCTTGCCGTTGGACGTGACTGACAAAGAGATTGAAAAACTGCATCAGGCCGGAACCCGCGGGACACGTCTGAATATTTTGTTTGCGGGCGGCGGTCAATTGAGTGACGCCGAGAGCTTAGCCAAACGCCTGAAGCCGTTTGGTTGGCACATACAGTTTCTCGTAGATGTTGCGGCCCAGCCAGATATCCCAGCCTGGGCTGCCAAATTAGGCGTGCCTGTTGTCTTTGATCACTTCGGCCATCCTTCAACACCCGACGTCAATGATGCGGGCTTTAAGAACATGTGCGCCCTCGTAAAAGAAGGTATCGCCTGGGTAAAATTGTCTGGCGCTTATCGTGTGGTTGAGCCTGGCGCCAAGTGGGCAGCGATCCAGCCGTTTGTGGAGGCCTTGCTAGCGACACGAACTGATCGGCTGGTGTGGGGCACAGACTGGCCGCATCCAAATATCCCTGCACCAATGCCTAATGATGGAGACCTCGCTGACGCGGTGTTTAAGTGGTTGCCCGACGCTGCGTTGCGGCAGCAGATTCTTGTGAATAACCCAGAAGTTTTGTATGACTTCGCCCCCTTTATTAAAAACGTTTAACTTTTAAAACCGGAGACTCTATGAAACGTCGTCACTTATTCGCTCTTTCAGCCTTGGTTGCCGCCACCTTTGCGTTGGGCGCACCCACACAAGCGTTTGCCCAAAAGACCGTCTTGAAACTTGCTTGGACGACTCCAGAGAGCCCAACTGATCCCTATTCGGTTGGTGCGACAGCCTTCAAGAAAGCTGTCGAGGCAAACTCTAAGGGCTCGATCGAGGTGCAGCTGTATCCTAATCGTCAACTTGGTGAAGAGAAACAAGTGATGGAGGCTGTGCGCTTTGGCACGGTCGACATGACAATCATGACCAATGCGGTGATTGCTCAAATTGAGCCGGCCTATCAGGTTAACGATCTGCCGTTCTTGTACTCAAGCGAAGCGCAAGCGCGTAAGGCGTTAGATGGCAAACTTGGCAACGACTTGTCGGCACTCTTGGCCAAGAAAAACATGCTTGTGTTGGGTTACATGGAAGGCGGCTTTCGCCAGATGATCAACAATAAAAAGCCTGTCGGTGTACCCGCCGATGTGACCGGCGTTAAGTACCGTGTTATGCAAAACCCAATGTATATCGACATGTTCACCTCGTTGGGTGGTGCTGCGGTGCCGATGGCTTGGGGCGAAGTGTTTACCGCTGTGCAGCAAGGCACGATTGACGGCCTAGAGATCCCGATCGCTGTGATCGATAGTTCAAAGATGTACGAAGTGACAAAGTTTTTGTCGATGACGAACCACACGTACTCGGCGATTGCTCTGTTGATTTCGAAACGCTCAATGGATAAGCTGACTCCCGAGCAAAAAACGGCAGTCATCGAAGCCGGTAAGACCGCAACGGCCGAGCAGCGCGCTGCAGCCTTGATCAACGAGAAGGCCTTGATTGATGGTCTCGCGAAGAAGGGCATGATCATTAACCAAGTGGCAGATGTCGCACCTTTTCGCAAATCGGTTCAATCGATTTACGATAAGTCGCGTGTCGCTGTTGGCGACGCGCTGATCAATCAGGCACTTGACGCAGTGAAGTAAGAGGTTAAAAAAAGGCGCTCGGTTGGGCGCCTTTTTTTTATAGGTGTATTTCTAGACTGGAAAATTTGTATGCGTCATTGGTTTGACAAACTTGAAAGCGTATTGAAGATGGCCGCAGTTGCGATTGTGTTGCTGATGCTGTTGACACTCAGCGCGCAAGTCTTTTTGCGTTACGTTTTCGGTAAGGCCTTGTCCTGGAGCGAAGAGCTCTCTTTACTTGGTTTTGCCTGGGTCGTGGTGATTTCGACTGTCATCGGTATCCGGCGCCTGACCCACGCCCGCATGGATTTACTGGTTGGCTTATTGCCGAAGTCACTGCACGGCGCGGTCGATGCTTTAGTGTCGTTGATGATGTGCTCCTTGGGCCTCTTCATGGCCTACGCCGGCTGGAATTACGTGATCGAGACCCGTGGCGCCACCTCGGCGGCCATTGGGTTTCCGATTGAGTTTCTGTATTCAGCAGCGCCCGCTTTTGGCGTGTTGATTGCCTTGTTCTCTTTAGAACGCTTATTGCCTTGGGCGGAGTCTTTAAATGAGTAGCACCGCTTGGTTGTTGTCGGCAGGATTTGGCGTCTTGATGTTATTGGGCGTGCCTTTTGCGTTTGCGATTGGCATCGTCGTCGCGCTTTCGTTGTTGGTATCGGGTATCGAGCCTATGCTGTTGCCGCAATCGGTTGTTGCCGGCACGCAGTCTTTTTCGTTGCTGGCGATTCCGTTCTTCATGTTGGCGGGCGAGTTGATGTCTGCGGGCGGGTTGTCGCAACGGTTGATTAAAGTTGCTGATGTCTTTGTGCGTCATCTGACGGGCGGTTTGGGCTTGGTGACCGTGTTAGCCGCGGCGATTTTTGCGGCGATTTCTGGCTCGGCGCCGGCAACTACCGCCGCGATTGGCGCGATCATGATCCCTGCCATGGCCGAACGCGGCTATAGCAAACCTTTTGCGACCGCCGTTGCGGTGAGCGCGGGTATTTTGGCCCCCTTGATTCCGCCTTCGATTGCGTTTGTGATCTGGGGTGTGATCGCCGAGCAGTCAATCGCACGTTTATTTAGCGCAGGGATTTTGCCTGGCTTATTGATGGCAGCGGGGTTGATGGTGGTGTGCTGGTGGCATGCCAAAAAGCACAAGATCCCCACGCAACCACGTGCAAAGTTGCCAGAAATACGCGCCGCGTTGCGCGATGGCATCTGGGCACTGCTTGCACCGGCGATCGTCTTGGGTGGTATCTACGGCGGCGTGTTTACTCCAACCGAAGCGGCTGTGGTGAGTTGTGTGTATGCCCTCTTCGTTGGGACGGTCGTTGAAAAGCGTTTGAAATGGCGCGAATTGCCTGAGATCGTTTGGCGCTCAACCAAAGTCACCGCGATTGTCATGTCGATCATTGTGTTCTCGGCTGGCTTTGGTATTTTGATTGCACAAGAACAACTTGCTCCGAAGGCCGCGACTTGGCTTGCCGCAAACATCCACGAAAAATGGATCATGTTGTTGGTCTTGAATCTGGTGTTTTTCTTGGTAGCAGCGGTGATGGATGAAATCGCCATCATGGTCGTGTTTGGGCCGCTGTTGATCGCGATTGCAAATAGTTTTGCGATTAGCCCAATTCACTTTGGGGCGATCATTGTGACAAACGTGGCGATCGGTATGGCAGCACCACCAATTGGTTATTGCCTGTTTGTTGGGATGGCCATCAGCGGCTTGAAACTCACCGACGTATCCCGCGTGATGCTGCCTTTTGTGGGTGTGATGCTGATTGTCCTGATGCTGGTGACGTATGTACCAGGCTTTGCCTTAGCGCTGCAATAGTTAAAAGCGTTCAGGGCTTGCGGTAAAGAACGGGCACTTAGTTGTGTCCGTTCTTATTCAAGCGGCTTATTACGCAAACTTGGCGTCTAACGGGTCTTTGATCCCAACCTGCGCAAACCCCTTTGCCCTAAGCAAGCACGAGTCACACTGCTTGCAGGGCGCACCATTAGGTGCAGGGTCATAGCAGCTGGTGGTTTCTGAAAAGTCGACACCCAGCTCTAACCCTTTGCGAATAATATCTGCCTTACTCATGTTGATGAGTGGTGCGCGAATCTTGAGTCGTTGCGTGCCTTCGACGCCAGCCTTTGTCGCGAGATTGCCTAAGTGCTCAAAGGCTTCAATGAACTCTGGGCGGCAATCGGGGTAGCCGCTGTAATCCATTGCATTGACGCCTACAAAAATATCTTGAGCGCCTAAGACCTCGGCCCAGCCCAAGGCAAAGCTTAAAAAAATCGTGTTGCGTGCGGGTACGTAAGTGATGGGGATCCCCGCGCTGATGTCATCGACAGAGTGGCCTTTGGGCACGTCGATATCGGCGGTCAGTGCCGAGCCGCCAAAACTGCGTAAGTCGATATCCAGAATGGCGTGACGAGCAACGCCACGCAACTTGGCAAAGGCAGCGGCGCGTTCAAGCTCAATCGAATGACGCTGGCCATAACGAAAACTCAGCGCGTAGACTTCAAAGCCTTCGTGCTGAGCCATCGCCACCACGGTGGTTGAATCTAAACCACCACTTAATAAACAGACCGCTTTCTTTGACATTCAATATGACCTATTACTTCGCCGTCGGCATCACAAACTCGGCACCTTTGCCGATGGTTTCAGGCCAGCGCTGCATCACTGATTTTTGCTTGGTATAAAAACGCACGCCTTCTTCGCCGTAAGCATGCATATCGCCAAACAGGCTCTTCTTCCAGCCGCCAAAGCCGTGCCAGGCCATCGGTACCGGAATCGGCACATTGATCCCGACCATCCCGACTTGAATGCGACGGCTAAATTCGCGTGCGACGTTGCCATCGCGCGTGTAGCAAGACACGCCATTGCCAAACTCGTGAGCGTTGATCAACTCAACTGCCTCGCCAAAGTCTTTGACGCGTACGCAACCAAGCACGGGGCCAAAAATTTCTTCTTTATAAATGCGCATTGAAGGGGTGACGTGGTCAAACAAACTGCCGCCAGTAAAAAAGCCTTGCTCGTGTCCGGCAACTTTAATCCCGCGCCCGTCGACCACCAATTTGGCGCCTTCATTTACGCCAACTTCGATATAGCCTTCGATACGTTCAAGTGCCTGGCGTGTGACGATGGGGCCCATTTCAGCGTCGAGTTCAAGACCATTTTTGATTTTGAGCGTTTTAGCGCGCGCGGCAAGCAGGGGGACGATTTTGTCGGCGACATCGCCCACCAGCACGGCCACCGAAATTGCCATGCAGCGTTCGCCCGCAGAGCCATAGGCCGCGCCAATCAGGCCGTCCACCGCTTGCTCGATATCCGCATCAGGCATGACCACCATATGATTTTTGGCGCCACCCAAGGCTTGCACGCGTTTGCCTAAATCGGCGCCCCGCTGGTAGATGTATTGCGCGATGGGTGTTGAGCCCACAAAGCTGATGGCTTTGACGTCTGGGTGCTCGAGCAGCGCATCGACCGCAACCTTATCGCCTTGTACGACGTTAAAGACGCCGTCTGGCAGACCAGCCTCCTTGAATAACTGAGCCATAAAGATTGAGGCAGAAGGGTCGCGTTCGCTTGGCTTCAAAATAAAGCAATTGCCTGCTGCGATCGCAACCGGAAACATCCAGCATGGCACCATGCATGGGAAATTAAAGGGCGTAATCCCCGCGACCACGCCCAACGGTTGGCGCAGTGTCCAGTTATCGATGCCGGTCGAAACTTGATCGGTGAAATCGCCTTTCAATAACTGCGGCATGCCGCAGGCAAACTCAACGATGTCGATGCCACGCATGACTTCGCCTTGTGCGTCGGTGAAAACCTTGCCATGCTCTTGGGTGATGATCGAGGCCAGTTCATCTTTGCGCTCGTTGAGCAAAGCTAAAAAGTTATTCATGATGCGAGCCCGTCGAATCGGGGGGGTGTCAGCCCAACTGGCAAACGCTTTTTTTGCACTCTCAACGGCAGACTTGACGGTATCTAAGCTGGCGAGCTCAACTTGGCGTGCCACTTGCCCCGTGGCCGGATTAAAGACATCTTGGGTGCGCGCACCGGCAGTCGTGATGGCTTGGTTGTGAATCCAATGCGAGACCACACTGGGGATGACGGGCATCGGAGGCTGCTTAGACATACAAAATCCTTTTAGAGTAGGTTTCGTGGCCGCGGGGGCACGAAAAGGGGGCACTTAAACGTAATTTCTCGATAACGCTAAAAACATGTGCTCAAAATACGAGCGTAATGTCATTGTAAGATGGTTGGCTAGGTGTTCGCACTTCTTGTTAAACTTTGCCCCTTTCTTGTTCGATTGACCGGAGTCTTTTTCACGCTATGAGTCAGCCCCTTCTTGGCAAAGTTGCCCTTGTGACCGGCGCCGCTCGCGGCATCGGCCGTGCCTGCGCGTTGAAACTGGCCTCTGCTGGCTGCGACATCGTTGCTAATTATTACAACAGCTTTGACGAGGCTGAGGCCGTTTGCGCTGAAGTGCGGGCGATGGGCCGTCGTGCGATTGCGGTACAAGCCAGTGTCGGCGTGCCCGACAGCGTGGTCGAGCTGTTTGAGGTCATTACCAAAGAATTTGGCCAACTGGATATTGTGATCAGTAACGCGGCCTCGGGTGTCCTGAAGCCCGCCATGGAAATGAGTCTGAAGCATTTTCGCTGGTGTCTTGAAACTAACGCCTTCGCAGTCAATTTGTTGGCACAACAGGCTTTGCCTTTAATGAAACATGGCGGTCGCATTGTGGCCATGTCTAGTTTGGGCGCCCAGCGTGCCATGCCTCATTATGGGTTTATCGGCGCTTCAAAGGCAGCCCTTGAGGCTTTAGTGCGCACGTTAGCGCAAGAGCTCGGCCCGCAGGGGATTCGGGTCAATACAGTTTCGGCTGGTGTCGTGGATACCGACGCGCTGAGTCACTTTCCAAATCGCGAGCAGGTCTTGTCTGAATTTGCTGCACGTACGCCGGCGGGCCCTAGTTTGCTACCCACCAACGTTGCCGATGCCGTTTACCTGTTGTGTTTGCCAGAGGCCGCATGGATCAATGGCCACACCCTAGTGGTGGATGGCGGTTTTTCAATTTCAGGGTGAACACCATGAGCTTTGAGTCAGGTTTGGCGGGTAAAGTTGCGATTGTGACGGGTGGCTCGCGCGGGATTGGGCGTGCCATTGTCGAGTGTCTGGCGGCGCAAGGCGTTAACGTCAATTTTTTCTATCGTGGTAACGAGGCCGCAGCGCTTGAGGTTGTGGCTAGCGTCACGGCTACAGGCGGTAAAGCGACAGCCCTGCAAGTCGACGTCAGTGATTCGGCTGCCTGTATCGAGGCTGTGAACGCGGTGGCCGATCGTTGTGAACGCATCGATATCTTGGTCAATAACGCGGGTATCGTGCGCGACAACCTGATGGCTGTTATGGAAGACACCGAGATCTCAGAGGTGCTCGAAACCAATATTGGCGGTGTCTTCAATGTGACCCGCCCGGTGATCCCCTTCATGATGTCTCAGCGTGCGGGCCGCATCGTCAACTTGTCGTCCGTAGCGGGCAATAAGGCGGGGCGTGGGCAGGCGAATTACGCCGCCAGTAAAGGTGCGGTCGACGCCGTCACCCGAGCTTTAGCCGTTGAGCTAGCGTCGCGCAAAATTCTGGTCAATGCGGTGGCACCAGGGGTGATTGATACTGAAATGTCGCAGCAAGTGCGTGATCTTGCCGATGATGAAGTGAAAAATAAAATATTACTTAAGCGCTATGGTCAGGCCCAAGAAGTCGCCAACGTGGTGGCCTTTTTGGTCTCAGATATGGCCAGTTATGTCACCGGTCAGGTTCTCTATGTTGATGGCGGCTTTAAGATGGCCTGAGTTTTTGGCCAAAGTCGCTTGAGGTGTAGTGGCTAACCCAAGGGGGATTTCACTACACTTGAGTTAAAATGACGCGCGCTTACCTCATATCCGGAGCTAATTATGGCTGAAGCAGTCATCTCGAAAGAAGAAATTATGGCGGTGTTTCCAACCGTCCAAAAAACGATGGCAGATGCCCTCGGTTGCGATGTAGATGACATCAAGCTTGATGTGTCCTTGATCGAGGGTCTTGATGCCGAATCGATCGATTTCCTTGATATGGTGTTTCGCCTTGAGCGCGCCTTTAAAATCAAGGTGCCACGCGGCAAAATTATCGAAGACGTGCGCGGCGACATGCCCGTGACAGATTTCGAACAAGGCGGCGTCCTGACAGACAAAGGTGTGGCGCGCTTACGTGAATATTTGTCTGAAATCGACGAATCACGTTTTAAGTTGCCAATGCGCGTAGATCACATCGCGCGGTTGTATACGCCCGAAACTTTCTGCAAGCTCGTGATTCGTGCTCAGCGCGCTTCACAAGCCGCTGGCTGATGGTCTTGAGTGCGGCGCGGGCCACTGCCCCCGCGCCAACCGGTCGCTTTGCTGCATTTTCCTTTGTCGATCAGATCACTCAAATCCAAGGGGTCACACGCGTGTGCGGCCTCTACACAATCCCTGCCAATATTGAGCATTTTCCAGCCAGTTTAGTGGCCGAGGCGCTAGGGCAGTTGGCTGCGTGGGTGGCGATGTCGACGCTCGGTTTCAGTCACCGCCCAGTCGCTGCGTTAGCGGGCGACACAAAGATTTTTTCGCTGCCCAAGCCTGGGGATACGCTTGAACTCATCGTTGACATCGAATCCTGCGATGCCGAGTCGATCTTGTATCGTGGCCATGCCTTGGTCAATGGCTCTACCGTGCTTGAACTCGCTGATACCGTGGGGTCAATGCTCGACATTCAAGAGTTTGACGATCCGGCAGCTTTAGCGGCAGACTTTGCCCAGTTGAGTGCCGGCGGTCGTGCCGTGGGGGCGTTTCAGGGCGTTCCCCAGCCGTCTTTGCTCGACGTGCCAGCATCCGCCCCAGAGCAGCTTCAGGCGCAGTTGATGGTGCCTGCAAAGGCCGATTTTTTTGACGATCATTTTCCACGTAGACCGGTGTTTCCGGCAACCTTGTTACTCGATGCGCTGTTGCGATTGGCAAGCCGCGTGGCTGTGCGGGCCGCTGGCGGCACAATGCTGCGGCTCACACGTATCACCAATGTCAAAGTGCGCGCCTTTACTGCACCAGGGGCCACGCTGTTGCTGTCGGCCCAACTCGCAGCGCCCGGCGCAGACGACCTCGAACCCTATATGGTCAAGCTGACCGCTCAGGCCGAAGGTAAAACCATTGCAAGCGCCAAAATGTATTTCGCGCTTGCCGGAGAAACTGCATGACCACACGACGTCGCGTTGCGATTACAGGTATCGGCCTGGTGACCCCGGCTGGCCTCGATGCTGCCTCAACCTGGGCGCGGATTAAAGCGGCTCGCAGTTGTGCCGGGCCGATTACGATTTTTGACGCCTCTGGGTTTTCGACCCGTATCGCCGCTGAGGTCAAAGGCTTTGACGATTTGCCCCCGATTGACGATCGTAAGTTGCTTAAGTATGCAAGCCGCGCACACCGGTTTGCGTTGGCCGCTGCCGACCAGGCGATCGCTGACGCCGGCGTGCGTCCTACCTTTCAAGATGCAACGCGTTGGGGCTGCGTAGTGGGGGCGGGCATGATGACGGTGGCTCATCAAGAAATTGCAGCCGTACAAAGTACTGCTGCCCCGGACGGCGAATTTGTCGCAAAGGCCTTGCTCAATGAACCGATTGCCAACGATGTGATGGCCTTTAGCCGTAGCTTGTCTACAGCCGGCATTTCTTTGTTGTTACGCCGGTTTGGGATACGAGGTTACGCCTCGACCGTCCATACTGCGTGTGCTTCGGGCGGTCAGGCAATCGGTACCGCCATGCGATTAATTCGGCGTGGGTTGGCCGACCGAGTCTTGACTGGCGGTTTTGATTCAATGATTTCGCCGGTTGGGCTTTCGGGCTTTTGTTTGCTGTCTGCGGTATCGCCCGATAACGATCAGCCCGAGCGCGCTAGTCGCCCGTTTGATTTGACCCGAAACGGTTTTGTGTTGGGCGAGGGCGCTGGGTTTTTAGTCCTCGAAGAATGGAACTCAGCCGTACAACGCGGCGCGACTATTTACGCTGAGCTTGCTGGCGACGGTAACTCTCTGTCGTCGTATCGCATCACCGACTCCCATCCCTCTGGCGACGGGCCAATCCAATCAATGCGTCGAGCAATTGCCGATGCAGGCGCGGGCATCGCCGATATCGATTATCTCAACGCTCACGGCACCTCTACCCCCATGAATGACCGCAGTGAGTGCGCTGCAGTCAAAGCAGTGTTTGGCGATCGGGTCAACGAAGTCGGTGTGAGCTCAACTAAAAGCGTGACGGGTCATCTGATTGCTGCAGCGGGTGCGGTCGAAGCGGGGTTGTGCGCCTTGGCCATTCGCGAAAGCTTGATGCCACCGAATGCTAATTTGCAGCAACTTGATCCCGACTGTGATGTCAATATCGTGCGCGACCGACCACGTGAGCAGCGCATTGGGATGGCGATTTCAAATTCACTGGGGTTTGGGGGCAGCAATAGTTGCCTGGCTTTCCGGCACCCCGAAGACACGGCGGCGCTTGTCGCCTCAGGACGGTGAGCACCATGAGCCGAATCGTAATTACAGGAAATGGTGCGATCTGCGGTGCTGGCACTGCTCCAGGCAGTATCGTTGAGACGTTGTTGGCGGGTCGCTCTGCCATCGCGCCAATCACGAGCTTCGAGGCCGAACAATTTCAAGGCGGCTTGGCTGCTGAGGTGCCTGACTACAACGGCGGCAAGCTACTAGGCGATCGCAAGTTGCTTAAGTTAGTACGACGTTCTGATGTCTTTGGCATCTATGCGGGCACTCAGGCGATTGAACAAGCGGGCTTACCGGCTTGGCGTGCGGCGCTCGATGAAACCGCAGCCGCGCACTATGCAGATCACACTGGGTGTTATGTGGGCTCAGGCGGAGGCGCCTTCGAGGTCAATTACGACTTTTTTCCGCTGATGGCCGAAACCAAAAATGATCTGAATGGGTTTGGTCGTGAATTGTCCAACATGGTCAACCCGATGTGGTTGCTCAAGTCATTACCCAATAACGTGTTGTGCCATATTAGTATCCGCCATCAACTCAAAGGGCCAAATGGTTGCATTACTAACCACACCTCAAGTGGCATTTTGTCGGTGATTGAAAGTGCTTGGGCCTTGCGTGAGGGGGATGCCGAGCGCGTTGTGGCAGTCGGTCACGATGCCCCGATTGAGCCGCAAACCTTGTTATATCTTGATCGAGTTGGTTTGATTGGCAAAGACCTGCTGCGACCCTTTGATCAGCGGCACGACGGTTGTTTGTTGGGCGAAGGCGCTGCGGCGCTGGTGCTCGAAACCGAGGCCTCAGCGCGTGAGCGCGGTGCGACGATATTGGGCGAGTATCTGGGTGGTGGCGATGCCGCTGAGGGCGAGGGCTTGTTTAGCATTCGCTCGGATGGCGACGGGTTGAGTCGTGCCATTGAATTGGCGCTAGACGATGCAAAGCTCAAACCCGCGGATGTTGGCATGATTGTGGCGCATGGCAACGGGACGCAAGAATCTGATGCGTCAGAAACGGCGGCCTTAGTGAAGGTGTTTGGTGCGGATATGCCACCCGTGACTGGTTTTAAGTGGTCGGTCGGGCATCTTTTTGCGGCCGCAGGGATGTTGGATGTTGCAGTCGGGCTCGAGGCTTGCCGGCGTAAGGTGGTGCCGGGGATTGCCAATCTTGAGCACCTTGCCGAGTCATGCAAGGGGCTCAATGTGTCGAAGCAGACGCGCGCGTCACGTAGTGATGTCGTACTGGTGGTATGCCGTGGCTTTGCAGGCACCAACGGTGCGTTGTTGCTGCGCGCGATTCAATAGAGTGGATGCCTCGACTGTTCAGCAGGACTCGTTGCCCGATGGCTGCGCAGTCGATACGGTCGAAATTGCTCGTATTGCCCGCTTGGTTGAAGCCTTGCCGGGCGATCTAGAAAAGTTGTTTTCTGCCCAAGAGCTAACTGATGCCGGCGAGGGTGCAGGGCGCATCGCCAGTCTTGCGGCACGCTTTGCTGCTAAAGAGGCTTGTTTAAAACTTTTTCCCAGAGAGACTGCACTCAATACCATCACGGCCATGGATTTTTCGGTCGTGCGTGATGCCTATGGCGCACCGCAGGTGGTTGCCAGCGCTGCAGCGCAAATCGTATTGGGACTGCATTTAGTCGCCAGTATAAAGTTGTCTCTCACGCATACGCCCCTGTCGGCGACGGCAGTCGCGCTGCGAGTGCCTAAGGTCATTGAGCCAAGCCGCGGAGGGCGGTTTTTGTATCGCTGGCTGCCTTATCGCCGTCAGATCATTTTGGACAACTTAACTCGCGTGTATGGGGCGCAAGTGAGTCAGCAGAAAATCCAGTTACTTGCGCAGGCGCATTACGGACATCTGCTCAAGTTGCTAAAAGAATTGTTGCAATTTAGGTTTTTGTCGGTGCAACAAAAAAAGGATATTGTCAAAGTCGAAGGTGTGCCCGAGATGATCAAGGCCTTCGAGGCGGGCAAGGGTGTGCTGATTTTGACCGGCCACTTCGGTAATTTTGAAGTCTCGACCATTGCCGGAATTGAACACTTTCCCCAAGTGAAGGGACGTATTCATTTTTTGCGTCGTCCGATTAAGCCTAAATGGTTGAGCGACTTGTTGACCCGCCGTTTTAATCAGGCCGGCTTTGGCGTGGTGGGGCGTCGCGGTTCACTTGAAGAGATTGTTGAGACACTTGAGCGCGGAGATGCGATCGTGTTTCCGTTTGATCAATACGCCAGGCGACCAGAAGGCATTGAAGTCGAGTTTTTTGGCTACGCTGCAGGCACTTACAAAAGTATGGCCTTAATCGCCTTGGCGACCGGTGCGCCCGTGTTGCCGGCCGCCTCATGGCGTGAGCCCGACGGCACCCACGTATTACAGTTTTTACCTCCACTCAGCCCCATCGTTGATGAGGATGTCGGCGCCGAAATCAAGCGCAATACGCGTGCGTTCAATCAGGCACTTGAGTTGGCAATTGTGAGGCATCCAGAGCAATGGTGGTGGGTACATCGGCGCTGGAAAAATCAACCCAAGCTGCAAGACAGCTAGGTTGTTGAACCCGTACCGCATTCATTTCACCAAGTCGCGTGACTAACAGCCCGTTCGCCCCGTACCGGCTACGCGTAGTTTGTTTGCGTAGCCGGCGGCGAGGATGCTGCGAGCTTAGTTAGACTTTGAGTTTTGATGCTTGTCGTAAACATAGGTGCCGATTGCCCCGATGGCCGCGCCACCCAGTGCACCCCAGACAGGGTTGCCGTCTGCGATGAGCGCAATGCCCGCACCTGCAGCCGCACCAATTGCGCCTGCTGAGAGCTCGCGCTGTTGAGTGTTGCTCATGTTTGAACAGCCAGTGAGTGTGAGTGCTGCGCAAACTGGTAAAGCCAATAAGATTTTTTTCATCATCAATCCTTAAATGTAATGAAGTCAGACGTCATGCACAAAACCCTAATTATCTTTAAGGTTTGCAAGGAAACGTCTCGCCCAAATAGCGCAAAATCGTGTCTGAGGCAGAGGCCTGCTTGAATTGAGGATGTGCGGCCGACCATTTGATAAAGTTATCAATATGTTGTTGGCGTGTCAGGTTGGATGTTTGCGCGCAGACAAAGGCGGGGGCTTTTTGAGGATGGCGCGTCACGAGGTAGGTTTCGTAGACGCCTTGGCCGTAGCCGTGGCAAAAGTTTTGAGCCGCCACGTCTGCCGTATTTGTGCACAGGCTGACAAATTTCTCGGTGGTTGTTGTGGCCGCCGGTGCTTGTTGCGCCGAGGTGGTTGCACTGGCAAGCGCCAAGCAGAACAGTACGATTTGTTTTTTCATCATTCTTTCCGTGAAGCCTCGCTGTTTTGGGCGAAGAGATAAGGGCTCGATGGTCTTGCAATCGCAGTCTTTCGGGTCGATTTGCACCCTAGGACGAGGTTGCTGTCTTGTTAAACTGAATCATAACTTGGAAGTACAATCAAAAAACTTTCCCTTTTTTATTTTTTAATCGAGATCCTAAATGTTCAAAAGAATCGTTTCAGGGGCTGTCACTATGATGCTCACTTTAGGTTTAACGGCTTGTGCGCCAACAACGCCCAGCGCACCGCTTGAAATTCGTTCTGGCGTGATCCAACAAATTACTGCAACGCAAATTGCGAACAACCACGAAGCTGGCATTGGGGCGGTGATTGGTGGACTAGGCGGTTTGGGCGTAGGGGCGCTGATTGGTGGGGGTACGGGTAAAGCCGTCGCGATGGTTCTGGGCGCAGTGGGCGGCGCCGTGGGTGGTAACGAAATTCAAAAACATTACGACAAGCCAATTGCTGGTCAGCAAATTTTTGTTCGTACCGGCAGCGGTGTTTTAGTGACCGTCACGCAACCTACTGGTAATTTTCATGTCGGACAAAAGGTTTACATTGAAGGCGCCGGTACAGACGCTAGGGTGGTTGCTCAGTAAGAGTTGAGGCGTTTGCCTGTCGGTTCAAAGCAAACTGAGTTCGTTGAGGTCGCCTGATTGAATAGAGTGATGGCGATTTAAGCACCGAGCCGTAAACGCGCAAAATGATGATGAACATAAAAAAACCGCTGCATGCAGCGGTTTTTTTACGAGTGCGTAGAGTTAAGCTTTTTTGACATAAGCGTTACACCAAGCTGCTGCGGCAACAAGCTTTCCTGGGAAGATGGCACAGGCGCCTGCTTCGGGCGACTTGCTCGCGTACAACTGGCAGTTGCCGCAAATTTGGCCATCGGCGTACTTTGGAAACTTGGCTTTATCGACTTGTGTGGCGACTGCTTTATAGCCCAGCGCAACGGCTTGAGGTTCGGCTTCGCCGATCAGTGCTTGCGCGCTCGCTTGTTGTGCAAGAGGCAAGGTGGCCAGACCGGCAGAGTAAATCATGAATTGGCGACGTGAGGTTGTCATATCTGTATCCTGAAAATAAAAATGCTTTGTGAGCGAAACAACGTACAACTGTTATCAAACAACGTACGCGGCATTTGAGTAAAACGCCGCATAACGTTCATAACAAACCGACCAAGCCCGATGGCGAAACAACGTTCTGCTGTCTTAAAACAGCTCAAAAGTCACTTCAGCGAAACCCTGTGCAGCGATCGTCAAATGGGCCCTTTCCTATTCTATCGCTTTCAACATTTGCGTGTTGCGCGACCAATGTGGTTAATTTGGTGAATACACGTTAATCCGCATGACGCTTGTCGAACTCCCAAACGTCTTCAAAGCCCATGAGTTTGGTCAGATCAGTAAAGTCGTACAGATCAACGGGGTTGCCCGTGGATGAGCCTGTGTTTTTAAAGTGTTGATAAACCTTAGTCATTGCCTGAACGCCTGCCAACAGCGCTGTCACCGGAAATATCGCCAACTTAAAACCAAGTGCTTCAAGGTCGGCCTTGCTTAAGACGGGTGTGCGACCTTTTTCAACCATATTCGCTAACTGGGGTAAGTCAAACGACGCACCGATCTTGCGCATTTCTTCTTCGGTTTCGGGCGATTCAACAAACAAAATGTCTGCACCGGCTTTGGCATAGGCCTCAGCGCGTCGCAGGGCCTCATCCAGCCCAAGCGTAGTCCGCGAATCGGTGCGCGCAATAATTAAAAAGTCTTTTGATTGACGGGCTTCGGCGGCGACTTTGATTTTTTTGACCATATCCGCCATCGGGATCACGCGCCGGCCTGGGGTATGACCGCACTTTTTAGGAAACTCTTGGTCTTCGAGTTGAATGGCCGATGCGCCGGCAAGTTCGTAGCCCTGCACGGTGTGGCGCACGTTTAACAAACCGCCGTAGCCCGTGTCGCCATCGGCGATTAAGGGCGTTCGCGCCATTTTTGCCATGGCTCCCACTCGGCCGACCATATCGCTATAGGTCGCGAGGCCGGCATCAGGTAACCCCAGGTGCGAAGCCACGGCACCAAAGCCGGTCATGTACAAGGCATCAAAGCCAAAGCTGTCTGCCAGTCGAAGTGACACCATATCGTAGACGCCGGGTGCGGTGACTAGCCCAGGTTGTTTCAGACGTTCGTGCAGCTTTGCAGGTTTAGAGTTTGCCATGTCGAAATGCCTCAAAAAAATTGAGTGCTTATCGTAGCAGGTGATGAGGTATTTGTTATCTGTTCGCGAGGCAGATTTTGCTGTCCGCCTGAAGTGTTTTGCCCGTATGTCAGGCTTGGTGCGCTGACGTTTGGTCAGTAAACACTTGACTCGTTACACCGGGCAAGCCACACTCCTATTCACGTGTGTGGATGGCTGTTGCGAGTGATTCTTATTTACCCGAGGGTGCCACGATGAACGATCTCAGTTTGCCAAAAGCGGTCAGCCAAGCGGCGCTGTCTGCACAAACCGTTAACCCCGGCCATCAAGCCCGCTTGCGTAGCCGCAACGGTGAGGCTCGTGGTCATACCGCTGGTGTCGCACCGGGCAACGTACAAGGCAATTTGATGGTCTTGCCCAAAGATCTGGCAAGTGATTTTTTGCTGTTTTGTCAGCGTAATCCGCGGCCCTGTCCAATTTTGGCCGTGTCCGAGCCGGGTAATCCTATGCTGCCCAGCCTCGGTGAAGACGTGGATATTCGTTACGACATCCCGCGCTACCGTGTGTATCAAGACGGAGTATTGGTTGACGAACCCTTTGATATTGCCAGTCAATGGCGCGACGATTTAGTGAGCTTTGTTTTAGGTTGCTCTTTTTCGTTTGAGCAAGCCTTGGTTGAAGCAGGGATCCCTTTGCGCCACATTGAAGAGCAGCGCACCGTGCCAATGTATCGCACCAATATCGCAACGACGCCGGCAGGGGTGTTTCATGGCCCGATGGTGGTGTCAATGCGTCCAATGCGCCCAGCCGATATTGTGCGTGCGGTGCAGGTGACTTCGCGGTTTCCGAGTGTGCACGGCGCGCCGGTGCATATTGGCATGCCGCACCTGATCGGCATTCAAGACATCAATCAACCTGATTTTGGTGAGTCAGTCACCATCCATGACGACGAGATGCCTGTGTTTTGGGCATGTGGCGTGACGCCGCAATCTGTCGCGATGGCGATGAAGCCTGCCTTTTGTCTAACGCATGCACCAGGTTCAATGCTAGTGACCGATCTGACAAATCATAGCCTGGCAAGTTTTTAACAGGCGGTAGTTGGGTAATTTTTACTAGCAATGCGTAGCGCCTGCCACAGCCAGTGTTGTCGAGACGACTGAGGCAATTACATTTTTTCTTTTGTGTCGTTGAGTCATATTTTTAGGAGCTTGTAGATGAATGTGTTAAATCGATCCGTCATGGTCACGGCCCTGTTTGCAGCTTTGCAGCTATCGAGTGTATCGGCTCAAACCGTAGCATCAGGCCCCAAGATTGCAGTCCAGGCAATCACTCAGGTGTCTCCAAGTATTCCGCAGTACACCCAGGTAGATCAACCCATGCTGCGCGATGGGCTCAGGGCAGCAACCAACGGTCGCGTTGAAGTCACCTTGTCGTCGTGGCCAGAACGCAACGTCAACGGCCCCGAGGTGTTGAGGTTGGTGCGTTCGGGTCAAGTCGATATTGCCGCAGGTCCGCTTACAACGGTGTCTGGTGATGTTCCCATGCTTGACGGTATTGATCTGGCGGGCTTGAATCCAAGTATCAAGCAAGCGCGCAAGGTCGCAGATGCCATGATGCCGGTTGCGAACAAAGAGCTCGAAAAGCTTGGGATCAAGCTTGTTGCAAC
>CANCMG010000005.1 GCA_947378965.1 Alcaligenaceae bacterium
AAAAAATAAAAAATAAAAAATAAAAAAAACATTGAACGGTTGTTAAGAAATTTCTAGATCAATTCCTGTCCGCGCATTGACTCAGGGTTTGTGATTAAAGGTTCTTCACGCAGGTTCCAGACGAATGTTGGTGGGTGAAGTGTTGCGCAGAGCGAGCTGTCGTGCAGCATGCTCACCCGCTCTCAATCCCGTAATTCCCGCTTTCATTAGTCCGCCCGTATAGCCGGCGCGGGGTCCGCCTTCCAGGCCTCCGGTACAAGAGCCCGCCGCATAGCATCCTGCGATGGGCTGCCCCGCGGTATCCAACACACGCGAGTCTTTATCAATGCGAATTCCGCCCATGGTGTAGGTGATGCCAGCGACAATGGGCATAGCATAGAAGGGGGCTTGCATGATCGGCCAAGGGATGAATTTGCCAGAACTGCGCGGCGGCTGTAACGATTCGGTTTGTTTACGCTTAAGAGCTTCATTGAACTGCAAGACCTCTGCAACGAGTTCTTGAGCAGGCAAGCCGCATTCACTGGCAAGTGCTTCAAGTGTGTCGGCTTGATAGATCGTCGCACCAGCTCTTTGGATAAAAGGGTTTGCGGAAAGTGTGCGCAGGGTTCCTGGACCTTCCCAGATAGCGTGATCGAAGATTGCAAACGCTGAGGACGGGTTGGGTAGCTTGGCCAATTGATTGGCAATAAATACGCCACCTAGCCCCTCGTCTGCAAAGCGCCTTCCTGCAGGATTAACGACGATGCCTGAACGGGCCAATTCATCGGCCCAAGGATAGGGCCATAAATTATCGTTATGTAGTGCATCGCGAGACAGTACATGCCCATAGAATTGATCAAGCTCAGTAACGGCTGCGCCAACGTGCTGCGCCATCCGTAGGCCGTCACCCATCCCGGTTTTTGCATTGCGTTGACATAGCTGCTCTGGTTGCGATGTGATGTGTTTCTTTAACTCAGACATGCTTGCTTGAAAACCGCCATCAGCAATGACGACTGCCGTTGCCTGAACCTGAAAGACAGTGTCAGGCGAAAGCACGCCCCTTAGACCTGTGCATCGCTGGCCATCCATGGTCAGTGATTCAGTCTGATGTCCGCGCAGGATTTGACCACCAAGTTGCGTGAGTCGTTGCTCAAGCGTTCGAAGCATGACGTCACCAGCACGACCGCTCCAGTTACGACCAATTTGTGGCAGTGAAGGCGGTGACAGCGTGAAGGTATGCCATGGTTCTGGGCCAGACCGCATGAAGCGTATGCCTTGTTGTTCAAGCCAACGCACGAGGCGCAAGGCGTCTTGCGCAACGGCTTGCGAGAGGTCTTGCTGCGCGGTGTTGTCGGTAACGGCTTGGATGCGCGAGGCAATGACCTGCGCTGAATCCTCGATGCTACTCAATGCAAGATGAAAAATTCCGCCAGTGAGCCTTGAGTTACATAGGTACTGTTGTTCAATATTTTTTTCAAACACCAGTACGCGCAGACCCAACTCAGTGGCTCGTAACGCGCTTGCCAACCCAGCGAGCCCAGCGCCAATGATGGCAAGGTCACAGGTATAGCGACGGATGGGTTCGTCGGTCATTGTTATCGCGGCAAGAGCGTTTCTGCGACGAGGTCAACGACTTCAATCATTAGGCGCATTAGGGCGTAGGCCAATAGTGCCGCTGGGATGGCAACGTATGCCCAGGTGCTTACGTCGAGCTTGTAGGCCAACCAGAAGCCCCCCAGCAATGTAAAAAGCGCACCTAGCCACGGTATGGCGTAGCCATAGCGAGTGACGAAACGAATAGCACAAAAACGATCAGGATTTTTCACGAATCAATAAAATGAAATTTAAAAACATCAAAATGAAATTTGAATTTGGTAACAACATACTTATCATTTCGTTTGATGTGATAAATAATATGCAATAAAAACTAAAAATGAAAGAAATATTTATATTAAAAAAATTGATCTATTCTGAAATTTGTATGAACATAGTGGAATAACAATTTTAATACTGAGCCAAACCTCAGTGTCCAGGAGCGAAAAATGAGTACTGTTTCACAAAACACGTTTCCAGATCTGCCTCGCTCAGCCACGCGACTGTTTCGACACACGGTAAGCCTGACGCGTTTGCATGTTGGGGCGATTTGTTTTGTCATGGCGCTGTGTGCTGCGTTTGCGGGGCAGGTCCAGGCGCAGAGCTATCCCACGCGGCCCATTCGTATGATTGTGCCTTTCGCGGCTGGCAGTGCGACCGATACTGTCGCACGCGTCTACGGGCAGAAAATGTCCGAGAGCCTTGGGCAGCCAGTGGTGGTAGAAAATCGCACAGGTGCCGTTGGTACGATTGCGGCAGATCTTGTGGCCAAGGCGGCCCCCGATGGCTACACGATTTTAGTGGGCACGAACACCACCAACGCTGCGGTCATGTCGTTGATGAAAAATGTACCCTACGATCCGGCGCGAGACTTTACGTCAATTTCTTTTTTGGGTAATTTGCCGCAAGTCTTAATCATTAATACCAGCCTGCCCTTTAAAACAGTCGAAGAGTTTTTGGCTGAGGCGCGTCGTAACCCCGAAAAGCTCACCTATGCCTGGACCAATTCAGTCTCGCGGGTCGCGGCCGAATTGTTGGCTGGCATGAGCGGCGTTAAATTCTTTAACGTCCCCTATAAAACGGGATCTGGCGCGATTGCTGATGTGATTAGTGGGCAGGTGAATTTTACGATTGTCGATATGATCGTGGCCTATCCTCAAATACAGTCGGGCAAAGTCAGGGCGCTGGCAGTCACCAGCGCTCAGCGCATCGAACTCTTGCCTGATACGCCAAGTATCTCTGAAGCCGCGAAGTTGCCTGGCTATGAGTTGATGGGGATTTTTGCCGCCTTTGGCCCAGCAAACTTGCCTGACGATATTCTTGTCAAGCTCAACACCGCAATTGTCAAAGCGGGTAAAGATCCTGAGTTAATTGCGCGGTTTAAGACGATGTCTTTAAACGTTGAAACCGGTAGCTCACAACAACTTGAGCAGCGGTTTGCAAAAGAACGCGAGGTCTGGTCAAGGGTCGCGCGCGAGGCCGGTATCAAACCTGAATAGTGCGACTAAATACAAAAAAAGGAGTGGCGGCATGACTAAAAATGATCAACTGGGGCTGTTGCTTGTGACGATGGAACCCCCTGCGTCCTTAGAAGAAGAATTTGCAGATTGGTACGACACAGAGCATGTTCCAGAGCGAGCACGAATCCCAGGATTTATGAATGCTCTTCGGTTTGTTTGTGTCTCTGGATGGCCCAGGTTCGTGGCTGTTTATGATCTTCAGGCGCTTGAGGTGCTCGATAGTCCAGGTTATCGAGCCGTGTCGGGCGATCTGTTCTCTCCGTGGTCTAAGCGAGTATTGGGTAGAGTTCGTGGGCAATATCGTGCTGCGGCTGTGCAGATATTTCCTGGTCAAGCGGTCACGAGTCGCTTTGTCTCGATGACGCTCATGCGTTATCGAGGGATCACCGCGGAACAAGAAGAGGGGTTTGTGCGTGACGTTCAGCAAAGCGTGGCTGGGTTGAAGCAAGACCATGTGTTAGCGCTTCGAATCTTTCGCTTTGACAATGGCGGCTCGCTCGATCATTTGGTCATGATCGAATGGTCTGTGGGTGCCAATATGCTCGAGGCCGTGTCGCCGCCAAGCGCTTTTGCCAAGCATCTTGATTTGAGTAATGTGTATGTGCAGTACTGGACGCGAGGTCACTTGCCCGGCGTGTATCACTAAAGGCGGAGGGCATTTGCTATTTGCCTGCGTTGATCAGTCGAGGCGAGAGCATTGATTCTTTGCTTGGCGTTTATCAGTCGAGGCGAGAGCATTGACTCTTTGCTTGGCGTTGATCAGTCGAGGCAAGAGCATTGACTCTTTGCTTGGCGTTTATCAGCAGAGGCGAGAGCATTTGCTATTTACTTGGCGTTTAGCACTCAAAGCGAGAGGTCGCTGTCGCTAGTCTAAATTGGCAATTCGGTGATAAACCCGATACTCACCGCGAAACCAAGATTCTGTTGCGAGGCGATCGCGCCAGGGCGTACGGCGTGCCTCGTCGCGTTCAGGCGAGTTCAGTGCCGAGATATTTGATAGGTAGTGCAGTGCTAAGTGAGTGTATCCGCTTGGATGAGGGGTGAGCAGCTTAAACCTGCGACAGGCTAGCCAATAGGGCGAGCGCAAAAGAATCTCTAAATGCTCTTGGTCGTACCAGCGATTAAATTCTTGAGTTCGATGATCAGGAACGCCAAAGAAAACCGGGTAACTAAGTGCGCACTGTGAAGCGAGTTCAGTGGGGTCACTAATTTCGGGACGATATTGGGCACCGATTGGCTCGGCGATAAAGCGTTCGAGCTGTTTGGCTGGCGCTTCACCCAGAGTGCGCACCTTGAGCGCTTTGGCTAAATCGACAGAGTCGTTGAGTTCGATAATGCTGCTCAGACTATTGCACGACGCACTTGCATAGCAGGTCATCGGCGAAGCTCCAATCACTTCGCGCAGGACCGCAAGATGCTGTTTTGAATACCACACCTCAAAAGCCACACCTTTCTGATCTGCAGAGGTCGCCGAATCAAAAAGAATCAGATTGTTTTGAGTTGTATTTGAAGTCATGGCTTGGTCTTGTTAATGTTGTGATATTTTGAACGATCTTTAAACGAGGCCTACACACTCGATGCTCTAGCTGAGCATGCAAGAACAAGAAAAAAGTGAAACAGGTATATTGATGATCAAGCTCAAACCGACATGGGTTGTCGGCATTCACCCGACGCTAACATAGCAGAAATCATGACGAATGACACTCAAAAAAAAATAGATTTAATAGTTGTCGGTGCTGGAATTGCTGGCTTAGTCTGTGCGATCCGCGCGTTAGAGCTCGGGCAAGCAGTGACATTACTCGAGGCCCAACACGAACAAAAATATGCCTGCGCAACTCGTATGTCGGGTGGTGCATTTCACGTCATATTCAATAACGTTACCTTGCCACCTGAAGAGTTGTTTCAGGCGCTTAAGTTGGGTACAAAGGGTCACGCCGACTTATCATTGTGTCGCGCTATCGCGGATCATGCCTCACGCTCGGTTTGCTGGCTGCGTGATTTAGGAGTTAAGTTTGATAGGCTCGAGCCAGATCGGGGCTGGACCGACACGGTGTTAGCGCCGCTCGGTTATCAGGACAATACTGAACTCGTATGGGAGGGGTTGGGCTCAGATGTGATGATGCAAACACTTGAGTCTCAATTTGTGGCAAAGGGTGGTCGTTTTCTGCGCGGACACCGCGCTCGCCGTCTACTGAGTGAGGCTGCCCATTGCACTGGGGTAGTGGTTGAAGTTGATGGAGCCGAAATCTCGTTTCATTCGCGCGCAGTTGTACTGGCCGACGGAAGTTTTCATGGCAATCGGCGTTTGGTGCAAGAGCACATTACAAGCGACCCAGACCAGTTGCTCAAACGAGGGCCCACCACTGGGCTGGGTGATGGCATTGAAATGGCTCAAGCAATGGGGGCCCACTTATTGGGGATGGAGTATTTTTATGGCCATCTGCTAAGTTTGGATGCCTTGCATAATCAATCGTTGGTTCTGTTTCCTTTCATTGACTTTCTGGCAAGTGCGGGGATGCTCGTGTCGCCGCGTGGCCTGCGGTTTGCTGATGAGGGTCTTGGTGGGCGCTATTTGACGAATAGACTTGCTCACACGGAGACCGGAGTGGCTTTCGCCATTTTTGATCACACCATTTGGGAATGTGAAGGACGCAGTTTTCATTCTGCGCCGAATCCTAATCTTGTTGAGAACGGCGGGACACTTTACGTCGCGGATAGCCTCGAAGAGCTGGCGGACGTGGCGAATATCGATCGGAACGCCCTGTGTGACAGCGTGGCTCAATACAATGCTGCACTAGACGCGGGTTCGCTGCCGCGGCTTGACCCTCCTCGAACCTCTGCAGGTACTAAAGCCCAGCCAATTCAGAAATCTCCTTTCTATGCTGTGCCGACCTGTGCTGCGATTTCACACGCTTTTGGGGGCGTGATGATTGATGATCGGGCACGCGTTCTGCGTCAGGACGGCTCACCAATCGAGGGACTATACGCTGCCGGCGCCTCATGCGGCGGCATAGATGGCGGCCCCGAGGCTGCGTACGTGGGTGGCTTGATTATTGGAGCAGTTTTTGGCCTGCTTGCGGCAGAAACCTTTGCCCAACAGCACTAACGTTATCGCACGTGATTGACTATTCACCGCGAATGCCAGCTTCACGAATAACAGCATTCCACATTTCGGATTCGGTTCGAACGATGGCTGCAAGTTCTTGTGGTGACGTTGCAGTCGGTTCATAGCCAATTTTATGCAGTAATTTTATGATTTCAGGCTCTTTTAGTATCTGACTGGTTGCGTGATTGATTTGCAAAATGATCTCTGAGGGGGTGCCAGTGGGTGCAAACAGTGCATGCCACGCAGTCACTTGAAAGTCTGGAAATCCGGCCTCGCGCATCGTCGGTAGATCAGGGAAAAAAGTGGATCGAGCAGGGCCGGTAATCGCAAGTGCCTTTAATCTACCTGACTTAATGAGCTCGACCGACGAAGCCACGCTTGTGAATCCCAGTTGTACCTCATTGGTCATCAGCGCAACGGATCCAGCGCCTCCACCTTTATAGGGGATATGAACGATGTCAATAGAAGCACGGCTTTTCAGAAGTTCACCCGCTAAGTGTAGGGGGCTAGCGATACCCGCTGATGCGTAGTTGAGTTTTCCGGGACGCGTTTTTGCTAATGAAACAAGGTCGGCGACAGACTGTATGGATAGTGTTGGGTTGACCACCAAAAAATATTCGGCCGTCGCCATCTGAATAATCGGCTCAAAATCTCGAACCGGATCAAAGGACAAATTGACGAAGAGGCTGCGATTCGTCGTCATGACCGTTGAAAAACCCATCAGTAACGTATGGCCGTTGGGTTGCGCTCGAGCAACAATTTCGGCCGCCACATTGCCCGACGCACCAGGCCGATTATCGACGATGACGGGCGCTCCGAGTACTTCACTTAATCGAGGACCTAAGATACGGGCGAAGGCGTCCGTACCGCCTCCGGGTGGAAACGGGAGTACCAGACGGATCGGACTATTTGGATAAGCCGCCTCGGTACTCGAGATATTCAAACAAAATATTGCGGCGACTACCACCGCCAGTCGCAAAACGTATTGGAGTGATATGTTCAGAATCTGACTCCTAAAGGGTAGTCGCTTTCAGTATGTGCTCTGCTGCGCGTAATCCAGTCACACCGCTGATGGATAAGCCTCCGACATAGGTCGAAGCAGGGCCGCCTTCAATGCCTCCAGTCGCTCCACCCACAGCATACACCCCAGAAATCGGTGAACCTGAAGTGTGCAACGCACAAGAATCCTGATTGATGCGAACACCACCCATCGTATAAGTGATGCCCGGAACCACTGGAATCGCAAAGTATGGTGCACGGACGATGGGCAGGGCATCATACTTGTGGATACTGCGGCGAGGAACCATCTGGGCGAGCGTCTGATTTTTGAGTGCGGTGTTGTAAGCCTCTATCTGACCAGAAAAAGCCGCTGCAGGCACGTGACAGAGTTGCGCTAATTCGGGCAAACTCGCTGCCTGGTAGATGGTTGCACCTGCGGAAGCAAGCGTTGGATTGGGCGGCAGAGCACGTTGTCTGCCTGGTCCTTCCCAAGTCGATTGATCAAACACGACAAAGGCCTCGGCTGGATCCGTCTTTTTTGCGAGAGTATTTGCGATCGCAACGCCACCAAGACCTTCATCAACAAAACGTAGCCCGTCGGCTCCAATCATCAGCGAAACTCGTGCAATTTCGTCAAGGTAGGGGTATGGCCACAGTCGATCATTGGTCAGTGCGTCGCGTGATAAAAGGTGTCCATAAAAAGCAGACAAGTCTGTAATCTCTGCTGAAATCTCACGCGCCATATTCAGGCCATCACCGATGCTAGTCTGTGAGTTTCTTTGAACAAGACGGGTGGGCTCTTTTGTAATATGGCATCCGATCATTTCTTTGTTTGCTTGAAAGCCACCGTCGGCAATAACGACGGCACGGGATGCAAAGCTAAAATGAGAACCATCGGCACGGACTCCGCGAATTCCGGTCACACGTCCAGACTCTAGCGAAATATGTTGGGCTCGATAGCCACGATGCAAGGTTCCGCCGCTTTCCTCCAGTTTTTGTAGCAGCGTACGCAGAGCAACATCACCGCCTCGGCCTTCCCATTTTCTACCTAATTGCGGTAGCGGTGGCGGGGCCAAAATAGAGCTGCGCCAGTCAGCACCAGCACCTCTTAAAAATCTTATGCCAAGCGATTCTAGCCAACGCACAACTCGCTTAGCATCTTGTACGACGGTACGCACTAAGATTGGATCGGCACTGTTGGCAGACGAAGCTTCAATGGCTTGAACAATAGAGTCTTCGTTGCCAAATACATCGTGATATGCAAGATGAAAAACTCCGCCCGTCAAACGTGAGTTACAGACATAGCGGTCTTCGATAGATTTCTCTAAAACCGTCACGCGTAAGCCACCCATCGCGCAACGTGTTGCAGCGATTAATCCAGCGATGCCTGCTCCGACAACTACAACATCCGCTTCATTCGAAGGGTCTAAGTCCATTGATGCTTTCACGCTTAAATTACCTCGGTAGTAATGTTTCAGCAATGAGATCGATGACTTCCACTGCAATACGTAGTATCGCAAACGTCAATGTGGCGAGAATGAGCCCGACGATTAACCAGACGAGATTTGAATAAAAAATAAACAAGCCGACTGAGGCAAATAAGACTAAAAAAACACCGCACCAGGGTACTAAGTAACCCCAGCGGATCATCAGATGAATCGCGAAAAATCGTTTAGCGTAATCCATGGTTTCTCAAAAATGTGTGACTTATCGTCGGGTTTTTCATTAGATTAACTTGCGCTTTGCCGTGCAATTGCATGTTTAATTCGCGAAGCGGCCTCAACGAGTGCCGGGCCAATTTCTTCTTTGCGTAGCGTTTTTTTCGGTGTATTAAATCCTGCCATCTCGCAGGATAGAGCCAAGGAAGGTTGATGTTGTAGCGTAACGACGGTGCCAATTGCACTGATATCCTGAATCCATTCGCCGGAGGACACGCAATATCCGTGCTCTTCCATTTCTTGAAAGGCGCGATATACACCAGGGATGGTTCGTGCACCACTCTCGCCTTCTTCAGTCTTGGTTCGCTGAATGATTTCGCCTTGCACGGCTCCGGATTCTCCCCAAAGCCAAGCGCGCCCAAGCGCGGTTGCCGTAATCGGTACAGACGAGCCAACGCTGACCGGAAAGTCTTTCTTTGGATGGTCATGGCAGACTTCAAGGCAAATCATCGAGAGCCTGTCGCGCGAGCCAAGCGCTACGCTAATCTGATATTCGGACGCGAGCGCTTGCATAATGGGTTGAGCCACGTGGCCAATGTGGGCGCTGCTCAGGAAGGCATGGCCCAGCACCAGGCAAGCGACAGCGGGGCCATAGCGCTCGGTATCAGCGTGATATTCAAGAAAGTCATAGGTCACGAGAGTGTCGACTAATCGTTGAGCGGTGGCTCGTTTTAGACCCGTACGTAAGGCAAGCTCGGCGATATTTAAAGAGCTTTCACCTGGTCTGAAGCTACGCACAAGCTCTAGCCCTCGGTGCAGGGAGTCGACTTCGTGGGCGACTTGTGTTCGCTCAGAAGGCAGAATCGCCGAACTGCGCTTACGCATAAGAGCCTCTCTGCAAATTGATATTTTTGACGATTTTCTCGATGTTCTGCTTGAGCAGCATCAATTGCGGGCCAAGGCGTTCGACCATGTAGCGAGGCTCAAGCCGAAACGCGGGGGCGGCAAGACCTAACACATAGGTATAAGGTGCACCCGAAATATCCAGAACAACTCCTAAGCCGTTGACGCCTTGTTCGAGTGTGCCAACGCTGATGTAGAAGTTCTGCTTCGCGATCTGAGCGCTGGCGTCATGAAAGGCTGTTTGCAGGGCTGGCCATTCATTGAGAAACTGCGGTTTGATTTCGTCGAGAAGTTGCTCGCGACGGTCATTGGGTAAGGTGCCAATTAAGGCGCGCCCCACAGCTGATTTTGGCAGCGATAGCCGTGAACCCACACCGACTCTAAGGGTCAGCATATTGCTGCCATAACAGACTTCATAACAGACCATACTTGCGCCATCACGGCAGGAGAGCGCCACAAGAATATCTTCGCTGTCTGCGAACTGCTGCATCAAGGGCTTGGTCACTTCAACCAGATCAGCGCGTGTAACGGCTGCATAGCCTAGGGTTAAGACTGGCGCTGCGAGCTTGTATTGACCTCGTTCAAGTGAATACTCTAGATAGCCCTGCTCAGTGAGACTCGCTAACAGCCTTGATACAGTCGGGCGTGGCAAGTCACTCAGTGTGGCGATTTGATGGTTAGAGAGCCAACTGTTTTTGGGCGTAAAGGCGCGCAGGATGCTCAGGCCACGCGCCAATACTCGTACCGAGCTAGCAGCGACTTTTCCATCTGCGGACTCGGCGGTGATTTTTCTCGGCACCCGTTTGAGGTCTGGACTAGTCTGAGTTGGCATGCGCGCAGTGGGATTCTTATATCGAAAGGGACAATTTAACTGCGTCGTAAATCCCGGCGGTGAGCATGTTGGGTTCGTACGCGTCAGACAACCAGGCGTCTACACGCTGCGCGGGGTCTGGCGCAGACCACTGCGCATCGTCAGCAGACAGATCAGGAGTCTTTTCAAGTGCGCCGACAATCCACGTTTGCGACGCATGGATCTCATCAGGCAGCTGGCCAATTATGAGTGTCACGCCTAACTGGTCAAAAAGCTTTCGCGTGGCTTCGCGGTAACCAGGGTGACCATCAATCGCGATCCCGCGGCCCGGACTATACAGAGTCACCGTACAGCCTTGCTGAGCAAGGGTGGCAGCCATTTCTGCGGTAACGAGATCCAGCCCGGCCAGATTGATTGTTTGGTTGTGTCGCGTATGAACGCTAGGCAGTGCGTCATAAGTACTTTGGGCTGCGCCAAATTTTTCGGAGGCTTCAGTATGCGGAACGTACCGGCGAACAACCCAGGTCAAATCGCTAGCAAGAATTTTCGCGGTGTCGTGTTCAAACGTGACGCCGGCCTGCCGAGCTCTGTGCACGAGTGCTGCGGTGGCTTCAGAAAACTCGCTTAGACCTGGTACCTGAGCTCTCGAGTCTTGCATTCCACCTAGCGCATTGTTCGGCGCGTACAGGACAACGTGATGTCCTTTGCTGGAGGCGATCCATGCCGCCGTCAGTGCTGACCAACTCGAGCCGACAATACTCACTGTCTTTGGCTTGGCGGTACGAGAAAAGTTAAACGTTGCCTCGCGTCCAATTGCCGGGTTGACTGGGCAAATACTTTCGGGGCGACCCGAGCGACCTAAACAAATATTACAGCTCGTGCAGGCAACAATTTGTTCAACTTGTTGCTTTGCAATCTTATTGGGTAGTTCAGCATCAGCGATCGAGGCCCTGCCAAAAAGTGGAATATCGACAAGCCCTTTGGCGATAGCCATTTCAGCAATCTCTGCGCGCTTGATACGCCCCACACCCAGCACTGGGATCGAACAATGTTGTTTGACTTGCCCGGCAAGTTCAAGCCATTGTCCCTCTTGGTCACCGGTGATCATCGACAGGCGGTTGAAAGACTCATAGACCCCGACTGAGATTGAGATGGCGTCTATGCCGGCCTGTTCGAGCATTCTGACAACGTCAAGCGTTTCTGGTAGATCGAGCCCATCTTTCACGAACTCTTTCGCGCTGATACGCACAATCAACGCAAAGGTTGGTGAGGTAACTTGGCGTATGCGGCGAATGATATTCAACAAAAAACGCATACGATTTTGGAGCGAGCCGCCGTACTGATCCGTACGTTTGTTTGTATAGTTTGAAATAAACTCAGCGATGAGATAACCATGAGCGCCGTGAAGCTCTGCACCATCAAAGCCAGCTTGTTCTAAGCGCTTAGCCGCATCGGCAAAATCTTGTTCAAGCGCGTCGATCGCGCCAAGGTCAAGCTCAACGGGTATTTCGCGGTTCAACGGGCAAGGAACGGGCGAAGGGGCAACAAGCGGCATCCCAGTTGTCGCTGTTTTGGTTTGTCGACCAGCATGGCTAAGTTGACCAATGATCTTGGCACCGGCTGTTTTGACGGCAGCGGCCAGAGAGGTCAGACCCGGCAGCATCTGGTCATTGTGTGCCATGACCATACGGGGCATGACCCGACCTGACGGATGAATGCCAAGATTTTCTGTGATGATGAGTGAGAAGCCACCTCGCGCGCGTGCGGCCAGATAGTCTTCAAGTGCCTTTGAAACCGAGCCATCAACATTTGCAAAGTTGGTGGTCATGGGTGCCATCGCAAAGCGCGTTGGGATGGTAAGCGACCCAATGGTTAAGGGCGAAAATAAGTGCGGAAAAGTATCTTTTCCAGGCATGAATATACTTCCTGTGGGGGCTGTTTAACAGCCCGCTGTCCCTGACAGAGCATGACAGCAGGCCGGCTAAACAGAACGTTTGAGCGAAAGACTATTTATTTTTTGACTAAAGAGCACTTGCTTTCAGACAGAGGCAGGAAGGCCTCCTTGGCGGGGATCGTTGAGACCACGTTGTAGTAGTCCCAAGGTCCTTTACTTTCTGCTGGTGTCTTGACCTTGAAGAGGTACATGTCATGCATCAGTTGGCCATCTTCGCGGATTGAGGCATTTTTAGCGAAGAAGTCATTCACTGGCATCGACCTCATTTTTGCCATGACGGGGTCTGTGGCACTAGTGCCTGCGGCCTGAACGGCTTTTAAGTAGTGATTCACAGCAGAGTACGTGCCGGCCTGAACCATCGTGGGCATGCGTTTGTGTTTTTCGTAAAAGCGCTTTGACCACGCGCGCGTTTCATCATTCATATCCCAGTAAAACGCTTCGGTCAGTTGCATCCCTTGTGCGTATTCAAGTCCTAAGCTGTGTACATCCGAGATGAACGAAAGCAAACCAACGATATTTTGATTTTTTGTCGCCCCAAAATCTCGTGCAGCCTTCAGGGCGTTAATCGCATCACTACCGGCGTTTGCCAAGCCAATCACTTTTGCCTTTGAACCTTGCGCTTGCAGGATAAAAGAGCTGAAGTCTGGGCTGTTAAACGGATGCTTCACAGAGCCAAGCACTTTTCCGCCACCAGCGAGAACAACATTCGTTGTGTCTTTTTCGAGCGCTTGACCAAAAGCATAGTCGACTGTAATGAAGAACCAAGTGTCCCCCCCTTGTTTGAGCACGGCATTGCCCGTACCTGTTGCCAACGCGTAGGTGTTGTAGACCCAATGAACGGTGCGATCATTGCAGTCTTCACCGGTGATCTGACTTGAGGCTGAGCCAGTGTTGATCACAACTTTATTTTTTTCTTTTCCAAGCTTCATGACAGCCAGACCGACGTTGCTTGCGGCGAGGTCGGTAATCATGTCAACCTTATTCACATCAAACCATTCGCGTGCTTTGGCTGCGCTGATATCGGTTTTGTTCTGGGCGTCAGCAAAAAGTATCTCAATCGGCACACCTAGTACTTTTCCACCAAAGTCTTCTGCCGCCATTCTGGCTGCGATGACCGACCCCATACCGCCGATGTCAGAATACGTACCTGACTGATCGTTCAGTACGCCGATCCGAACAGCACCGCTTGGAACTTGTGCCATGGCGGTACCATACGAACCTGCGAGTACCGCTAGAGCTGAGAGAATAGTTTTGGTTTTCATGTTTCCTCTTGATTAGTTTTATGTACTGATTGACGTGAACTTACTTACCCTGCCATTGAGGAGCTCTTTTTTCAGAAAAAGCGCGCGGCCCCTCTATTGCATCTGCGCTTGCATACACTTTTTTATACAACTCTTTGGCATACTCAAAGCCAGCGTCGCAACCTAGCGTCATGGCTTTTAAGATACTGTCTTTGCCAGCCATCACAGAAAGCGGTGCGTTATCACGGATTCTTGTGGCAAGCGCCAGTGCACGGTCGCGTACCGCCTGTGCATCGGGTTCGACGTAATTGACGAAGCCGAGTTGGTACAGTCGTTCAATCGAAACCATCTCGCCTGTCAATGTCATTTCCATCAGAATGGGTTGTGGAAGCATCCAGGCAAGAGGAACACCCCAAGGCGATCCTCGGCCAATCTTTGCTTCTGTGATGCCGCCGCGTGTGCCGGCCATGCCAATTCTGAGGTCTGAGTTCAGACTTAACACCATGCCGCCTGCGGCAAAATGCCCCGTCATTGCGGCAATGATCGGCTTTTTCACTGAGCGCATGCGTTCGTAAAAGGGGTCTTTCAGTACGTCAAGGATGTCACAGCCTCGGGTGCGCTTGATCTCGGCGGCCTCTTTCAGATCCATGCCAGCGCAAAAGGTGCCGCATTCGGTGGCCGTCAGAATCACGACGCGCACGCTTGGGTCAGCATCCACCTCGGCCCAAAGATCATAAAGTTGCTCACCAGCAGCGATTGATAGTGCATTGCGCTGAGCGGGACGATTTAAGGTGATCGTGGCAATTTGTTGATCAACGCTATAGAGAACTTCTGGGGCTGTGGTCATTGGCGTAGTCAAAGGGTTTTGGGACTAAAGTGACGCGTTATCAAATAAATGATATCAGTTTATTTCAGTTTGAGGAATGAAATTTCATTAAATGGTTGCTATGTAATGTTTAGCCATTGTTTGGGGGCGTGTTCAGACTCACATGCATTATTGTCGAAAGTAATGATTAATTATCCTGAAAGTTGACTGTTGACTAATAAAAAAAAGCTGACTATATTTCATTCTATAAATACTAATTTCATTAAACGAAAGAGACACTTATGCTTAGCAGTAAGACATTCGCTGGACAAACTGTTTTCATCACCGGTGCCGGCACGGGGCTTGGAAAACGCTTTGCCACGCGAGCCGCCGAGCTTGGCGCAACGGTGGTGGTGGCGGGACGGCGCGAAAATCTCTTGCAAGAGACTGCTGAACAAATCAGGCAGGCCGGGGGTAAGGCGCTTGTTTGCGCTCTGGACATCCGCAAAGCCGATGATGTGCAAGCGGCGGTCGATCGCGTTGTCAGTGAGACTGGCCGTTTAGATGTCATGATCAACAACGCTGCCGGTAATTTTGTGGCTCGGGCTGAAGAAATCTCACCCAACGGCTGGAATACCGTCATCAATATTGTGTTGAATGGCACGGCAAATTGCACGTTGATTGCTGGGCGACACATGCTTAAGCAGGGGCGCGGCAAAGTATTGAGTATTTCTGCCGCGTACGCCTGGTACGGTGGGCCCGGTACTGCGCATTCAGCGGCGGCAAAAGCTGGGGTGATTGCGATGTCGCAGACGCTCGCAGTCGAATGGGGGCCGCGCAACGTACAAGTCAATTGCCTGTGTCCGGGTTTTGTCGACACCGAGCAATCTCGCACGGCACTTTGGCCAACAGCTGACGGTCAAAAACGAATTCTGGACTCGATTCCGGCTGGGCGTTTCGGGACGATCGACGAAACTGTTGAGGCGGGTTTATTTATGTGCTCGCCAGCGGCAAACTATATTAACGGCGAGGTATTGGTCATTGATGGCGGGCAATGGCTGAATAAAGGTGTGTTTGTGTTGCCCGAACCGGGCCAGCGCTATCAGAAGGTTTAATCAAGAATCGAGTCATCAAAAAAATTAGAGACCGCTATGACCGCTGCACTTGATCGCATCGACGCATTATTCGAGCACAACGCTCGTACTCTGCCTGATAAAACGCATTTAATCGATTTTTCAGGAAACCATCAAACCTACCTTCAAACATACCAGCGGGCTCAACTTGTTGCACTGGCGTTGCACCAAAGCGGGGTCGCGCGTGGTGACCGAGTGCTGCTTTTGCTCGGAAACTCCAACGAGCTCGTCGAACTGTATGTGGCGTGCAGTATCGCGGGTGTGATTTGTGTGCCTGTGAACTTGTTGAGTACCACTCATGAGCTTACGCGCATCATCGCTGACTGCACGCCTAGCGCGCTCGTGATCCATCACGATTTATTAGACCGTGTTCCTGCTGATCTTCCGCCAGGGCAACTGAAGCTTCGTATTGTGGTTCAGGGAGTCGTCGCGAACTGGCAGAGCTATGCGCAGTTGGTTGAACAGTTGCCTTGCTCGATGCAGCCCCAATCTAGCGATAAGAGTGACGCGGCAGTCATGATCTACAGTTCAGGTACAACTGGAAAACCTAAAGGCATCTTGCTAAGCCAGTATGCCTTGATGGAAAACGCCCGGATGACGCTTGCGGTCATGCGTTATCAGCAAGCCGATATCATGTTGGCGCTCTTGCCCTTGTTCAGTTCCTTTGGTTTTAGCTACGATTTTTTGCAAGTCGGCTTAGCGGGCGCAACGCTTGTGACGGTGCCTAAGTTTGATCCTTTGCAGGTTGCGCGCTTAGTGCCGTTGCATAAGGTGACTTGTTTGGCCGGTGTCCCAACCATGTACGCAAGGTTGTTTGATCAGGCCAATTTGGGTAGCACTGATATTTCAAGTTTGCGTTTAATTGATGTCGGTGGTGGGCCCGTCTCGGATAGATTGAAGCAAGAACTAATAGAGGTACACGGTATCGATGTGGTCGAGAGTTATGGCCTGTCTGAAATCTCGCCTGTAGCAAGCGTGCAAATCCCAAATGTTGCGCACCACGCGGGGTCGTGCGGCCCAGCGCTGCCTGGCATCGAAGTTAAGGTGGTTGATGAGCAAGGTCATCAGGTTGCGACCGGCGAAGTGGGTGAATTATTGTTTCGCTGTGACACCATGATGGTGGGGTATTGGAACCAACCTGAATTGACGGCACAGACCTTGCGAGAGGGTTGGCTGTACTCGGGCGACGTCGGTATCGTTGATGAGCGAGGCGAAATTCATATCAGAGATCGAATCAAAGATATCATCGTCTCAAGCGGCAATAATGTTTACCCCAAAGAGGTCGAGAACGCCATCCTTGAACTGCCAGCGGTTCAAAGCGTAGCAGTCATCGGCGTTAAAGATGAAATTCGAGGTGAAAATATTCATGCCTTTGTGGTGTTGCATGGCGGAAAAACTGCCACTGAGGTTGAGGTCATTGAGCATTGCAAAGTGCTGATTGCGCGCTACAAGGTGCCGCGCGCCGTCACGTTTTTAACTGAATTGCCGTTGACCGCCTCCGGAAAAATCAAGCGCTTTGAATTACGCGAACTTGCCAAAGCGGCAAGAGCATCTTGACCGCTGCCAGTTCTTGCTGTGCATTAGCTTTTATTTTTACTGATTCTGCCAAACTTTGGCATACTCTTTGAGACGCAAATATGGACACTTATTTTTTAACTGACGATCAAAAAGCGATTCATGACAGTATTCAAAAATTTTGTTTAGAAAAAATTGCACCATTTTCTAAAAACATTGATGAGACGGATGAGTTTCCGCACGAAATCTTCAAGCAACTTGGTGAACTCGGGTACATGGGGGCGTCAAGTAGCGCCGACTATGGTGGTGGTGGACTCGATCTGGTCTCGACCTGTTTGATCCTTGAAGAAATCTCTAAAGCCTCAGGAGCCGTTGGCAGTTCATACAACGCACATATTGGCTTGGCTTCAACTGTGATGAGCGAGCATGGCTCACTTGCACAAAAAGAAAAGTACCTGCGTGACCTCACTTCAGGCAAAAAGATCGGTGCCTTTGGCTTAACCGAGCCCTCGGGTGGCTCGAATGCGCGCGAACCCAAGACTCAGGCCCAATTGCAAGGTGATCACTATCTCATCAACGGCTCTAAGGCCTTTAATACTAACGGCTGGGTTGCCGATACCTTCGTGATTACAGCGAAAACGCCTAACGGTGTGACGGCTTTTATTCTTGAGCGTGGCATGCCAGGTTTTGAAATTGGCAAGCCCGACAAAAAAATGGGTGTGCATGGTTCGCCAACCTCGACGCTATATTTTGATAACGTCAAAGTCCCTCTAGAGAACATGATTGGCGAAGAGGGGACGGGTTTTAGAAAATTTGCGCGTACTCTGGATAAGGGCCGCGTGAACGTTGCCGCGCTGTCTGTGGGTTTGGCGCAAGCCAGTTATGAGGTGGCTGTACAGTACAGTAAAGAGCGAACGCAGTTTGGCAAGCCAATCGGAGCCTTTCAAGGTATCCATTTTCAGATCGCTGAAATGGCCACTGATATTGAGGCGGCCCGTTTGTTGATGCTCAACGCTGCTCGTTTATACGATGCAGGGTTGCCAATCAAAAAGCAAGCAGCGATGGCAAAGTATTTTGCTGCTGAAGCAAGTTTGCGAGTGTGCGATAAGGCGATTGAAATTCTTGGTGGTTATGGGTATTTACGAGATTTTCCGGTTGAGCGGTTTTATCGAGACGCCAAAATGTATCAAATTGGCGAAGGCACCAGTCAAATCCAACGCATCATCATTGCGCGCGAAATCCTTGGTAGCGCCATTGCCAACTTCTCTTGAGAACAAAATGAGTCAAGACGATTTTCTGTTAGATATCTCTGAACAGATTGCCACCATTACGCTGAATCGCCCTGAAAAAGGGAACCCGATGGGGATTCATTTTTCACAAGGATTTAACGCCGTCTTAGATCGTATCGAGGCTGACCCCACGGTGCGTTGTGTCATCGTGACCGGCCAAGGCCGCACCTTCTGCGGCGGTGGTGATTTAAATGAAATTATGAGCCCAGAGCCGTCAGATTTCGAAGCCGAATACAAGCTTGTGCGTGGCTATAACTTGCTTGCGAAAAGGCTGTATTACTTTGATATGCCGGTGATTGCGGCTGTCAATGGCCCAGCGGTGGGCGGTGGTGTTGGCATTGCGATGGCATGTGATTTTGCCCTGGCCTCGAGTACCGCACGGTATGACTTGTTTTTTCAACGGGTCGGCCTGTCGGCTGCAGATGTCGGTGTGCCGTGGCTCTTGACTCGGATTGTGGGGGCCTCAGTCGCGAATTACTACTTATTAACGGCTGGTTCAATCGATTCTGCGACCGGACTGCGGTTGGGGTTGTTTCCAGAGGTGGTTGAGCCTGAGAAACTGCTCGAGACTGCCCGCGCGGCGGCAAAAAAAATCATCGACGCCTCTGAACCCTCAGTGCGTATCTCTAAACTAGCGCTGCGCCATGGCGTTGAAATGGAATTTTCGGCCAACCTTGAGGTTGAGGCGTACATGCAGAGCTATGCGTTTAGAACAGCCGAGCACAAACAACGCATTGCCGCGTATCGCGATCGTGTGAAAAAAAAGGGTACATGATATGAAAAATAAGATTCGCTTGGGCGCTGGCTCCGGGTTCTGGGGCGATGCGCTAGATCCGGCCAAAGAGTTATTGCAAAAAGGTGAGCTTGACTATCTTGGCTTTGATTTCTTGGCTGAATTGACGATGGCTTTGCTGCAACGTCAGAAGCTTAAAAACCCGCAATTAGGTTACGTGCCGGATGCTGTTCAGTACATGAAAGAGCTGATGCCTTTAGCCCGGCAGTGTGGCACCCGCTTGATCTCGAACGGTGGCGGTGTGAATCCACGCGCGGCCGCTCAAAAAATTACTGAAGATGCGCGTGCGTTGAACTTGCAGGGGACCCGCGTCGCGTTGGTCGAAGGCGACGATTTGCTAGATAAGCTTGATGCACTGATTGCACAGGGTGTTGAGTTAAAAAATATGGATACCGGCGATACCGATATCGCTGCCATTCGGCAAAGAATTGTTGCCGCTAACGTCTACACAGACGGCTCGGGCATCATGCAAGCACTTGAAGGCAACGCAGACGTCGTGATCGCAGGGCGAGTTTCAGATAATGCAGTGTACGTTGGCCCCATCATGCATGAGTTTGGCTGGAAACACGACGCTGCTCACGCGAATCAAATCGCTGCTGCGATTGCCATGGGTCATATCGTTGAATGTGCCTCAGCCTGCACGGGAGGCATGTCGTCGCGCTTTGCCGAGATGCCAAATATGGGGTACGTTGGCTTTCCGATGTTTGACTTTTATGCGGATGCTAGTGCAGAACTGACTAAGGTAGCGGGAACGGGTGGTCGGGTCGACTTGTTTACGGTGAAAGAACACATCGTGTACGAAATCGGCGATCCAAATAACTACACGATGCCTGACGGTATCGCCGACTTTACTTCGCTCAAGCTCGAACAAACGGGCCCTGATCGAGTCAAAATTAGTGGCGTGCAAGGCAAGCCCGCGCCCGATATGTTGAAACTGGTGATTGGTTACACCGATGGCTGGATTGGCGAAAGTCTGGCGTTCTTCCCTTGGCCGCACGCCTACGAGCGAGCAGTCAAGGCCAAGCAAACGATGCTAGAAAGATTTCAACGCTTAGGCCTCAAGGCAGAGCAGATTCATTTTGATTTTGTGGGGCTCAATACCTTGCATGGTCCCTCAGCGCCGCTGCCTTCTAAAGAGGTGCTCAACGAACTGAATGAAGTCGGGTTACGGTGCGCTGTCAAAACCAAGACCGCTGATGAGGCCGAGAAAGTTCGACGTGCGGGTGCGCAGTTGTGGATTATGGGCCCTGGCGGAACATCCTTCGGAGCTCCGATTAAGCCTCGGCCTGTCATCGCGCTATGGCCGACCTTAGTGCCGCGTGAATTCGTTAAACAAACAGTTGAAATTTTGGAGGCGTGATCGTGAACAAACGACTCAGCGAGATCTGTTATGTCCGTTCAGGCGACAAGGGCGATGTCTGTTCGGCGGGGTTGATCGCCAAGACTCCTGAAGACTATCCAACGCTCTTGCGCAGTGTGACACCCGAAAAAGTTAAGGCCTTGTTTGGTGATTGGATTCAGGGCGAGGTGTCTTGTTATCCCATGGATAATATTCAAGCCGTCATGGTGGTGATGCGTGACGCCTTGGGCGGAGGGGCAACCAAGACTCTCAGATTAGATCAAACGGGTAAAGCTTTTGGTAATGGCTTGTTGCGTTTGCCCGCTTTAGAAGGTTAAACGGGTAGTGACGGCAGTAGATTCTGCTTTTGGCGAACGCCTGTCTGTAGATGAAGTGCTTGTGCGTATTGAATGTGCGACCATACGTTCAATAAAGTTTTTGAAAGGGTTAGGATGAGTCAGCCTCAGCAAGTGAGCACTAGATTGCCAGAACTTTTACGGCATGAATTTGATTTTTTTGAAGAGATTACCCTGCGTTATTCAGACAATGACGCCAATGGGCACGTTAATAACGCCCACTATTATTCGTTTTTTGATACTGCGGTAGATGCGTTTTTAAAAAAGTACGATTACCGCAAGTTTATTGCCGGGCCGTTACAGACCTTTGTTGTTGGTTCAGATTGTCGCTATTTTAGAGAAGTGTCTTCTCCCGGAAACATTCAGGTCGGAGTCAAAATCGGCCGAATTGGCAACAGTACTGTGACGTATTTTCTAGGAGTATTTAATGAAGATGATGCGGACAAGCCTGCCGCACAGGGCACTTTCACTCATTGCTGTGTGACACGCGCCACGAAACGTCCAGCGCCCGTTCCTGATGAATTGCGCGCCCTGGTGATGTTAACGATACTTAAATAAATTGGTGAATCAACATGAGTGGTAGCTACAACAAAGCAAGTCCAGAGATGCCCGTCATGGGTGTAGGTCTGTATTGGGATGATGTGAAAGCTGGACAGCGCTTTCAAACGCTTGGACGCACGATTACCGAAACGGACATCATTAATTTTGTCTCTGCGACAGGTATGGTTGAAGAAATGTTCACGAACATTGAATATATTCAATCCGAGTCTCGTATGGGAGCACGCCCAGTGCCAGGGTCGTTGGTATTTTGTACCGCCGAAGGATTGTTGATGCAGTCCACCATGCAGCGTACTGGGATGGCCTTTCTTGAGTGTGACCTGAGGATTTTAAAGCCTACTCTTGCGGGCGACACGGTACATGTCGAGTGCGAAGTCGTTGAGGCGCGAGCAACCAGTCGCCCAGGTCGCGGGCTCATGCGTACGTTTAATAAGGTTGTGAATCAACGAGGTGAAGTTGTCGCCACCTACAACCCGTTACGCATGGTTAAAAGCCGACCTTGATTGTTTGCTGTTTTATCTGAAGAGATAACTGATGAAACGCTCATTAAGTTTGCTGTTTTATCTTAGGAGAGAACTGATGAAACGCTCATTAACATTGTTCAGTGGCGTATTACTCGCAGTGTCGTTTGGATTATTGCCATCGGCAGCTATGGCGCAGCGTGACGATTCATATCCGAACCGACCCGTACGTATCATTGTGCCCTTCGGCGCCGGAACCACCACCGATCAAGTGGCGCGGTTTTTGGCTCAGCACTTAAGTGATGAGACCAAGCAGCCTTTTATTATTGATAACAAACCTGGCGCGAATGGTTCGATTGCACTGCGTTATGCCCTCACACAGCCAGCAGATGGCTATACGTTTGTGGTGGGTACCGGCACAACGTTTGCAGCAAATCTTAGTCTGTATAAAACGCTTGGCTATGACCCGGTCAAAGACTATGCGCCCATCAGTAATTTGATCGTGGGCGGGGTGGTGCTAGCGGTTTCAGCCTCGAGCCCTGTTCAAAGTGTTCCAGCACTGATCGAGGTCATGAAAAAAAATCCTGGCAAATTGACCTTTGGCACGGCAAACTCTTCATCGCTCGCCGGCGGTGAGGTACTGCGCGAGCTGACGCAAGTGAACATTGTCAACGTGCCTTATAAAACGCTGCCCGCAGCGATTACGGATCTGATCGGTGGACAGATTGACATGGTCTTTGGTGATACGCCGGCAATGATGCCTTCAGTGCGTTCAGGAAAACTTCGCGCACTTGGGGTATCCACACAACAACGCATCGCCGTTTTAAGTGAAGTTCCTACGTTTATCGAGCAAGGGATTAAGGGGTATGAAGTGATTGGGTGGGTGGCCGCTTTTGCCGTGAGCGCAACCCCAGCCGCTGTGATTACTAAATTAAACAAAATGATGGTGAAAGCGATGCAGACTGCAGAGGCCGAAAAAATGTTTGGCGCAACAGGGTGGTTATCTGTGCCAGGCACGCCTGCTCAGTTAGGGGATTTTCAACGAGACGAAATCGAGAAATGGAGCCGTCTGGTGAAATCTGCCGGCATTGTGCCAGAGTGAAACCTTGTGGATATTCAGCCAGAATGATTGTCAGCAAGGCGCTCGATCAAAATGATGGTCAGCAACGCTTTCGATCAGACTGATGGTCAGTTAGGCTTTCGATCAGAATGATTGTCAGCAAGGCTTTCGATCAGACTGATTGTCAGCAAGGCTTTCGATCAGACTGATTGTCAGCAAGGCAATCAACCAGGTCGATCAGTCAGTGTGTTGGTGTTGATTGATCTATTTTTGTCATAACCTTTGTTGGGATCGCGTGATGTTTCGTGTTGGTTTGCTGGCAGGTTTATTATTTTTTGGCAGCAGCCCAGCGTTTGCTGCCGAGCCAGAACATTTTCCAAACAGAGCAATTCGTATCGTTGTGCCTTTCGCTGCTGGTGGTGGAGGTGATTTCATTGCCAGGGCGTGGTCTGACAAACTGTCAGAGACAATCAAGCAACCCGTGATTATCGAGAATCGCGGGGGTGGCAATACTGTCGTTGGAACCGACGTGGTTGCCAAGGCTGCGCCGGATGGTTATACCTTACTGCTTGTCGGCGCAAGCATTGCGACCAATCCAGCCTTGATTGAAAAACTGCCCTATAAAACGCCCGAAGACTTTACGCCGATTGGCACGGTGATCACCTATGCGATGGGTTTTGCTGCGCGGGCAAACTTACCTGCGGCTAACGTGCAAGAACTGCTGGCCTTAGTCAAAGCCAAAGGTCCGTTGAGTATCGCGACGTCTGGTGATGGTTCGGCAACTGCTCTGGCCAATGAGTTATTTAAAGCTGCAACCGGTGCCCAGCTGATGGCGGTGCCGTACAAAGGTGCTGGGCCAGCAGCCATTGACGTAGCCAGCGGTCATGTTGATCTGCTGTTTACCGGGATGTCGCAACTCAAGCCGCACCTCGACAGTGGACGCGTCAAGCTTCTTGCAACGTCAGGGTCAAATCGTTTAGCGTCGGCACCAGACGTTCAAACGATTGCAGAGCAAGGGGTGAAAGATTTTGAAGCAGTGGTGTGGTGGGGGATTCTGGCGCCCGCTAAAACGCCGCCGGATATCGTTAACAAGCTGAATCAGGCCCTTGCCGTGAGCTTGGCTCATCCAGATGTGATGAAGCGGTTGGCCGTCATTGACGGCGAGGTTAGATTGTCGTCTCCGCAGGCTTTTGACACCTTATTAAAAGAGGAGATTGCTCGTTGGGCAAAACTATACAAGCCTGAGGGAGTGGCTAAAGTAAAATGAACTGATCAGATGACAAGATCAATTAATCAGATTAAAAGATAAACCTGCCAGATACCAAGTGTTGTTGCGAGCTTGGCTACAAAGTGTTTGGACCTCGGATTTCAATTACACGCCCCGGAGATCAAGTCATGCCGAAACTGTTGTCAATACCTCAGGTAGCACAATATCAAAGTGAAGGTGCGACTTGGCCGATTCGGGTGATGTCACGGCAGGCTGCATCAAATTTTCGGGCAGACTTAGAGGCGCACGAAGCACAAACGGGCAAACCCTTGCAGGGTAATTGGCGACATAAAACGCATTTGCTTTTCACTTGGGCTGATGCGATTGCGCATCATCCGGCGATCTTGGACGCCGTGCAAGACTGCATCGGGCCGAACATCATCTGCTGGAGTAGTACGTTTTTTATCAAAGAGGCCAATAGCCCTGGCTTTGTCTCGTGGCATCAAGATTCAACCTATTGGGGCTTAGACCCTGATGATGTCATTACGGCTTGGGTGGCCTTAACGGACGTCAACGAAGAAAACGGTTTTATGCAGGTCATACCTGGTAGTCACAAAATTGATCAGTTGCCGCACTTGGATACCTTTCATAAAGACAATTTGCTGTCTCGTGGTCAAGAGATTTCGGTTGAGGTGGATAGGTCTAAAGCCTGCGGCATGCCTTTGTCGATGGGTGAGATCTCTTTACATCACATTAAGCTCGTGCATGGCTCTGATGCAAATCGTAGTGATGACAGACGTATTGGTTTTGCGATTCGCTACATCCCAACGCACGTTCGACAAACTAAGTTGCGCGATTCTGCACAACTGGCCAGAGGAATCGATGAGTATGGACATTTTGACTGGGAGCCTAGGCCTCACACCGACCTAGACACTCAGGCGCTTGCCGCACATGCGAATGCAGTCGATCGCCAACTTAAAGCCTTGCACCAAGGAACAGACAAGACGAGCTTTCGTCCATAAGCGCTTCGTGCGTTGCTTTGCAGTTACTCTAACTTTCGTAGTTTGGGCGTCAGAATAAAGATTAGTGTCATGAGCACTAAGGCGGCAGCCGTGTAAGCCCCCATCGCGATTGAAGGGCCCCAGCTCTGTGCTGCGGCGCCCGCCAACAAATTTCCAAAGGGCAGGCTGATCACAACGCCTGTTCGCAGACCCATGACGCGACCACGCATCGACTGAGCCGTGTTGCTTAAAATTAGAGTTGCAATCATCGTCCAGCAGATTGCTTGCGCAAGCCCCGCCAAGAAGACGAGTAACAACGATACGTAGTAAGACGTCGAAAGCGAAAATAGGAATAAAGTCGCTGGCCATAGCAGACCGCCCATTAGAAGCAGCTGTCCTCGCCGCCCGAGTCTTTTTTGTGACACCATCCAAAGTCCGGTCACCAGAGCGCCGCAGCCTGCCATTGAGGTCAGAAAGCCATAGCCCTCAGGGCCCGCGTCAAGGATGTAACGTGCAAAAAGAGGTAAAAATGAATAGCGGTAGGGCGCAACTAGAAGATTTAGCATTAAAGCAATCAGCAGTGGGAAAAGCACGACATGGTTTCCCCAAGCGTAGCGAAAGCCGCTTAGTAGACTTTGTATCGGCGATTCGTCTAATTGCGGTGCAGCTTGTTTGACACCTTTGAGCTGAAAAAGCACAAATAAATCTAAACAATAAATAATTGTGATGAAGCAATACGCACCAGTCATACCAAAAATTGGAATCAATAAGCCACCTAGAGCGGGGCCGGCAATCACTGTGATTTCAGTTGCAACCGAGTTAGTCGCGATGGCATTGTTTAAGTCTTCAGGCTCAACCAGATCTGGGACAAAGGCCTGGCGTGTGGGATTATCAAGCGCCCAGACTAGGCTGCTAACCAACGAGAGTGTCACAAGATAGGTAACCGTCAGCTGTCCCGCTAACAACAGCGCTAGCATGAGCGCCGAGTTCAAGCCACTGACCATCGAGGCGAGTATTAATAGTTTGCGGCGATCCATGCGATCGACTGCAACGCCCATCAGTGGGGATAGTACGATTCCGCCCATTTTGCAGGCGGTCACAATCCCCACCATCAAAGCAGAATCGGTTAACTCAAGCGTCAACCAACCCACCACAACTAAATCCGCCCAGCGGCCCGTAGAAGAAAGCAAGGTCGCGATCCAAAGCCTACGAAAACTGCGATGACGCAGGGCGCTTCGCTGAAAGACCTGTACCAGGGAACCGACCATTTTTGTTGTGATTGAATTAAACAGGTGGGAAAACAGGTGAAATTCATTTAAATCTTCTAACGATCAGTTTAGCGCGGATACACACTGCGTTAATATTTGCGTTGTACTGCCGCGGTCGAGGCAGTGGTAAAGCAACTAAAGAGTTCGCAGATGACTTTTCAATCTAAACGCCCTCATATCCTGATCGCGGGTGGTGGTATTGGCGGCCTGACCGCCGCCTTGGCTTTATTGAAGCGTGGCTTTGATGTCGATGTATACGAGCAAGCCTCTGAATTACGCGAAGTGGGCGCTGGCGTCCAACTGAGCGCCAACGGCGTACGCGTGCTGCATGAGCTTGGTGTGTTACCCGCATTTCGTGCTTTAGCCTGTGAAGCCGAGGGCAAAGAAATACGCCTCTGGAATACCGGGCAGGCCTGGAAGCTGTTTGAGGTTGGGCTTGAGTCGGTAGCGCGTTATGGTTTTGGTCACTATTTAACGTATCGGCCAGACTTATTAGCCGTTTTGGCAGAAGGGGTACGTCGCGAAAAACCAGATGCCATTCATTTAAATGCCAAATGCCATCGTTTTGAGCAAACGGCTCAGGGCGTTACGCTTCATTACGAAAGCGGTGGTCAGCAATACTCGGTGCGAGGTGACGGTTTAATTGGTGCCGATGGCGTGCATTCGCGCATTCGGCATGGTTTATTTGGTGATGACAACCCCGTCTATACCGGCATGTTGTCGTGGCGCGGTGTCGTGCCGATGGATAAATTGCCTGTGCACATGCGCCGTATGGTTGGAACAAACTGGGTGGGCCCTGGTGGTCATGTCGTGCATTACCCGGTGCATCGTGGCGAATATATGAATTTCAACGGCATCATGGAAGTCGAAGGATGGCAGGTCGAATCATGGAGTGCACAAGGCACACACGAAGAGTGTCACGCCACCTTTGCGGGTTGGAATGAAGACATTCATAGCATGATCAAACTTTTCTCCACACCCTACAAATGGGCATTAATGGGGCGTGAGCCGCTGCCGCAGTGGAGTGTGGGCCGTGTCAGCCTTTTAGGCGATGCTTGTCATTCAATGTTGCCGATGCTTGCACAGGGCGCTGGCATGTCGCTAGAAGATGGCTTTGTCCTCGCCCGCGCGCTTGAGGCTGCCGGCGATGATATTGAGCAAGGTCTGAAACGTTATCAAGCGGCGCGAATCGAACGTACGACTAAGGTCGTGTTGGGCTCGGCCGAAAACGGTAAGCGGTTTCAAAGCCGTACCTTGGCGGATGCTGCATCGGCTGAAGAGTATGTCAACCGCGAATGGACGCCAGAAAAGGTGCGAGCGCGCTACCAATGGTTGTATGAATATGATGTCACTGATGTGCCCGTATAAAAACTAAAAATTTCTGAAAAGGATGATTGCTATGACGCCTCGTTTTTATTACTCGCCACGCTCTTGCGCCTTGGCAAGCCACATCGTTCTTGCACATATCGGAGCCGACTTTGAGGCGATCAAGCTTGATTTTCAGGCGAATCAACAACGATCGCCTGAGTATCTCGCGATCAATGCAAAAGGCCGTGTGCCAGCCTTGGTGACTGAGCGTGGTGTGATCACCGAGACACCTGCAATACTGTTGTATCTGGCTCAGACCTATCCCCAAAGCGGCTTGGCTCCGCTAGATGATCCGTTCGAACTCGCTCATCTACAGTCGGTGAATAGTTGGTTCTGTTCAACAGTGCATGTGGCGCATGCCCACGGCACACGCGCGCCACGGTGGGCCGATGACTTAGCCGCACAGCAATCGATGAAAGCCAAGGCCGCACAAAATATGATCGACTGTTTTAATTTGATCGAGAGCGAGGTGCTGCGTGGCCCGTGGGTAATGGGGCAAAACTTCAGTGTGGCAGATCCCTATTTATTTATCCTCAGCATCTGGCTCGCACCAAACGGAGTCGATCTGGCAAAGTTTCCGCGCGTAGCGGATCACTACAAACGCATGTTGGCGTTGCCTGCAGTGCAGAAGATTGCGCCTTTGCACAACCTTTAATATTTTTCGTTTAACCCAAAGGCCCTTTGTATGAAAAAGACTGATCTCTATAAAAACTTAGGCCTAAAGATAGATGGCAAGCTCAAGCAAGCTGGTACGCCTGATCGTTTCGCGCAAGGTGGCGTGCTCGATCGCAAAGAGCAAAGAAAGCTCGATCAAGAAAAGGGTTTGATCCCGTTTGCAGTAAAACTCAATGCTCAACTCGCTGCTGAATTACAAACGCTTGCTAAGACGCGTGTGCTTGGTATGAACGAGTTGGTAGACGATTTAATTCGCAAAGGGATGGCTGCGTAAAACAGTATGTATGGCTCACCTTGGTAGAGATTTTTTGTGTTCAGCGCAATGGCTATTTAAAGAAATATGTGATGCAACCTTGCCTCGAAGAATTTTGATGACCCGATAATTTAATTTGTAAAAATGACAGGAGACAAAACATGAATTTATTTAATCTCGAGGGGCAAGTTGCCGTGATTACTGGCTCGTCGCGCGGCATCGGAAAAGCGATTGCCGAGCGCATGGCCGAGCACGGTGCCAAAGTGGTGATCTCGTCACGTAAGGCACCGGCATGCCAAGAGGTGGTTGATGCGATCAATGCTCGCCATGGCGCAAACACTGCGATTTCTGTGCCGGCCAATATTTCGTCAAAGGCAGAGCTTGAAAATTTGGTAGCCGTCGCCAAGCGTGAATTTGGTAAGGTCGATATCTTGGTCTGTAACGCAGCGAGTAATCCCTATTACGGCCCGCAAGCCAACATTGCGGACGATCAGTTTCGTAAGATCCTTGATAACAATATCGTCGCGAACCACTGGTTGATTAGTTATGTTGTCCCCGAGATGATCACTCGGCGTGCAGGTTCAATCATTATCGTGTCTTCGATCGGGGGGCTGAAAGGTTCACCAGTGATTGGCGCCTATGGCATTAGTAAGGCAGCCGATATGCAGCTCGCCCGCAATCTGGCAGTTGAATACGGCCCTCACAATATTCGCGTCAATTGCATTGCCCCCGGTTTAGTCAAAACTGACTTTGCGCGCGCGTTGTGGGAGGATGAAGCGAATCTAGTTAAACGCGTTTCGACCACACCGCTGCGCCGGATTGGCGAGCCCGATGAAATCGCCGGAGCGGCAGTCTTTTTAGCGTCGCAGGCAGGTTCGTTTATGACGGGTCAAAGTTTGGTGATTGACGGCGGTGTGACGATTAGTTGAAGTGTTCAAACTAGTCAGCGCGAATGTTGTTGCTTTGAACCAGTGCGCGCCATTGTTTGATTTCGCCTTGCAAGAAGGTTGTGAACTGCTCGGAGGTATTGCCGACAGGCTCAATGCCCATTGACCCCATGCGGGCTTTGACGGCTGGGTCTTTGGTGGCCTCGCTCACGGTTTTTGCAAGTCGCTCGATCGCATCTGGTGGCGTGCCTTTGGCAACAAAGAAGCCATTCCATTCGACAACTCTAAATCCTGGGTAGCCGAGCTCTTCCATCGTGGGTACCTCGGGCAGCGCCTCCATTCTGGTCGCACCTGTTGTGCTCAACGCGCGGAGCTTGCCAGATTTTAAATGTGGGATTGCGGTGATTGGGTTTGAAAAATATCCACCTAAGCGACCGGCCAAGACATCGGCAATCGCTTGTGCGCCTCCTTTATAAGGGACGTGAGTCCATTTGATGCCGGCATCGCGCTGTAGCAACTCAGCTGCTAAATGAGCCGCTCCGCCAGCGCCATACGAGCCGTAGTCGAGCTTATCGGGATTTGCTTTGGCGAAATCCACCAGGTCTTTTACGGTTTTAAAAGGGCTTGCGGCCGGGACAACGAAGATCAGCGGCATATTGATCGCCTGTGAAACTGGGATCATGTCTTTGACTGGATCAAAGGGCAGGTCACGCATCACTGCATTCACTGCGTACGGAAATGCGTCAAAAAATACGGTATAGCCATCGGCCGGCGCTTGCAACACAGCCATCGCCCCCACCACGCCGCTGGCGCCAGGCCTATTTTCGATCACGATTGGTTGACCCAAAATGGCAGACATAGGCTGCGCGAGCATTCTTGAGTTTGTGTCAGCACCACCACCTGGCGTGTAGGGTACGACCAAGCGGATGGGCTTGTCTGGATAGCTAGCTTGGGCTTTAGCTGCGCCGTGCATGCTTGAGAGTGCTAAGGCGATGCTGCAAGCGATGAAGGCCAGAGGTCGCGCGGGCTGGTTGAATTGGGTGAGCTCGCTGACTTGACTGAAGAACGTAAACATTGACATGATTGTCTCGGGTGTAGTGAATGATTGTCTTAATGTCTTTTAGCGATGATCGACACGATCTCGGGTAACAGTGACTGCGGATCGGCGTCGTGACATGCTTGCGTCAAGGAGGCTTTTACCGCTTGGGCGACGGTGTGGTCGACTTTCATATCCTCGGCCATTTCGTTGTAGTAGCTTAAATCTTTTAGCGAATTGGCCAAGCTAAAACGTAAGTTAGAGGTATCTTTGTTTGTGAGATAAGGTTTAAGTCGTTCGAGTGGAGCACCCCAGCCACCGCCCATGGCTAGTACGTCGATAAAGGTTTGAGGTGGTATTCCGGCTAACTGAGCACAAGCGGCGGCCTCTGCCATGAGCGTGACCGAGCCCAGTGATACGAAGTTGTGTAGCAGCTTCATGCGATGCCCGGCACCAACGGGCCCGACGTGCACGATATTTTCTGCAAAACACGCTAAGACCGGTTTGCATTGCTCGAACAAATTGGGCTCTGCACCTACCAGCAAGTTCAGTCGCCCCTCGGCAGCCTCTTTAGGAGTGCGTGTCATGGCGGCATCCATAAAATGGCAGCCATAGTCAGAAACAAATTTTGCAATGCGTTCAGTTGAAGCTGGGACGGCAGTTGAGCAGTCGATGACGATGCTGTCAGGCTTGAGCCCTTGCAGCACGCCTTGCTCACCGAAAAGCACCGCCTCGACTTGCGGAGTGCCGGTCACACACAAGATGACAATATTTGATTGCGCGGCGAGTGCTCTTGGGGTGTTAAAGGTGGTGACGCCACCCGCAATTAAGGCATCAAGCGGTTGATTGCCTGCATGTTCAAGAACCGACAGTACGTGGCCATGCTTGAGCAAGTTGGTTGCAATGCCATGGCCCATCATGCCAATGCCGATCATACCGATTTTGTTCGTAATCATTCTTATGCCCAGTTTTGATGAGGGATTGAATCCTCGCGTCGCAGTTAAAGACTAGTGCGTGGAAAGCCCACGTGGTATGGACTATTTTTAATGCGCAGGTGCCGTTGAATTTAATAATTCATTCGTGAGTGCTGCACCTTGTTCTTGCATCACTTTTTTAATATCGCGCGACTGTTGTATTGGGGTTCTGTTTTCGAAGGGCTTGTGTTGCCCTTCAAGATAGGCGCCTAAGCCACGAGAACGATCGACCACACCTCTTCCAAAGTGTAGCGACTGGGCTTCGAAGACGCCGAGCGCTTGATCAATGTTGTCAGGTTGCGCCGCTAAAGCTTGGGCCAACGTTTGCGCGTCAATGGCTGCTTTCGTGATGCCGCCACCCACATGTGGCCTGGCGATAAAAGCGGCATCACCGATTAATGCCACCCTGCCGAAAACTAGACGCTCTGACTCAAGATCGTTGATGGCTTGAAAAAATGGCTGAGGCACCTGACAAACAATGCGAGCAAGTTGAGGCGCTAAAAGCTTCTGTGCTGCAGCCTTGATCCCAAGAGTCAGTTCTTTGCGAATCAGTGGCGGTGCGATCGCGCTGCCGTGACAAACTCCCTGCTCATCGGTGCATAGATCTTTTAAGTCGCTCTCAGAGGCAGGGCGGTACCAGACAAAGTTGTAAGAGCGTTTGCCTCGAATATTTTCGTTGGTACGCCCCAATACCGGATAGGCTAAAAATTGTTCACCATCAGGAAAACCGAAGGCGTAGTTTTCAAAAATTTGTGCGTGGTCTTCAGCAGAAAAATCATTCTCATCCACCATGCCGCGCCAGGCGACGTAGCCCGCATAGCTCGGTTCGATCTCTGGGGCATAGTGTTGACGAACCGTCGAGCGCAGGCCATCCGCACCGACTAACAGGTCGCCGGTTTCGCGGCTGCCGTCACTAAAAATAGCAGTCACGTGATTGCTATCTTGTTCAATATCAACAAGCTGCTTACTTGAGTGATACTCGTGAGCCGGCACAAGGTCTTTTAACGCGTTGTAGATCGTGGCCCACGCACTCATCGTATGCAGTTGGTTGACCTCGTGCACCACCTCGCCAGAAGGCCCGAAGCACAGACGTCTTTTCAGAGGAATACATTTTGACTCGAGGTCTTTGATTCCTAGGCTTGCCATGATGTCAAAGAGTTGGCGATAGGTGCCAATGCCGGCTCCGCGGCTCGCCAGATCTCCTTGGGTGCGTTCGTAGATCGAAATTTTCCACCCTTGCGCACGCAACAAATTTGCAGCGAATAAACCTGCCAAAGAGCCGCCAATGATAAGTGCGCGCTTGCTGCTTGCTGTCACGATCAGCCTCCTAGATTTTCAAGGCCAAGTTTTTTGACGAGTGCGCGCCACTTTTCAACGTCAGCTTTGAGTAGGGCTGCGAACTCTTGAGGGGTATTGCCTACTGTACGCGTCCCGGTCGAGTTTGCTTGATCTTGCAAGGTTTTTGAAGCCAAGGCTTTGACCACTTCATCGCGTAGTTTTTGAACAATCGCAGGGGGTGTGCCGGCTGGTGCTAGCAAGGCGTACCAAGACCCTGCCAACACTTTAGGTAGACCAAGCTCAGCAAAGGTCGGCACATCGGGTGCCGCGGGCGACCGCTGTGCGTCTGCAAGTGCGATGGGGATGAGACGGCCAGCCCGGATGTGCGGTAGATCTAAAGACAGTGAATCGAACATGACCATGACGTTACCGGCCATCACATCCTGAATCGCCTGGGCACTGCCTTGGTAGGGAACGTGCGTCATTTTAATACCGGCCTCTGAGCTAAAGAGCTCGGCAGCGAGATGGGCAGAGCTGCCGATGCCAAACGATGCGTAGGTCACACTACCAGGGTCTTTTTTTGAACGCTCAATGACGTCTTTCAAACTCTTGATGTTGGAGCTGGGTGCGGCTGTCATTAAAAAAGCAGCTTCAGCAACGATGGTGACGGGCGCAAAGTCTTTAATGGGGTCATAGGGCAGGTTCGTCTTCAGCGCCGCGTTCATTGCTAGCGAGCCCGTTGTGCCCGACATGATGGTGTAGCCGTCTGGAAGCGATCGCGCACCGAAGGTTGTGCCGATGGCTCCATTGGCGCCAGCCTTGTTTTCAACTACAAAGCTTTGGCCTAGCTGTTGCGTCAGTAAGTTTGCGATCGGTCTGATCCAGATATCGAGCCCTCCACCTGCGAGGTAGGGGCTGATGATTTTTACTGGGCGTTCAGGCCACTCGGCGGCAGTACTCGTGGTGACGGCCGTGCTAAGGCATAGCGTCGCAAACAGACAACTGAGCGCTGTGTTGAGTCGATTCTGCAGTGCTGATATTTTTTTCAAGATTGTCTCTCACTGAAGATTATTATTCTGATGTCTTGCTTTATTGTCATGCAGAACGGGTTAAGGCAAGGTCCAAACGTAAGCCTCTTGCCCTGGTACAAAGTTTCGAATATTTTGTTCTGCGTTGCGATTGATGAGAGGGCGTGCATATAACGGATGCATCAGGCTACGAATTTCATGTTCGATGTGATGCAAGACTTTGCCGCTACCAAGATCGATCACATCTGTAAAGCGATATTGGTGCACGCTATCCTCGCGTGAGATTAAATTGCGAGCCTTTAGGCGGTTGTAGGGGCCTGAAAAATCTGCAATATAAATCTGCAAATGATGATTGTCATACGGGCGCTTGTCGGTGCTGTCAGCCTCGCGGTAGATCAAGGCTTGGCTTGGCCCAACCGAGACGCGAGCGAAGACGCCGGCTTGATCTTTGCCTGTGATAGCTTTGGCGTGCATGATTTCGCGATAAAAGTGTGCAATCGGTTCGGCGCTACCGTGATCGACAAGCATTTCAATACATGGCATACCCAAGCTGACTGGACCAAACTCAGGCGCAGGTTCATAGCACTTTAAGCGATTGCCCCAAGGGCAAGTGACCAACACGTGGTCGGCGTGCTCACTAAAATTGAACTCGGTCCCTTTTAACAATTCTTTCACCGAGGCAAGGCTTGCCAGCAGCGAGGTGCGACTTGGCGTCACAATCATAATATTGCCGCGCAGCACCATTGGCTTGCCGGTAGGCAGATGAAACTGATTGCGACCTAAATTTATCCACATGTTTGTGATGCCAGTCATCAAATAAGGGTCTCGGGTAAAGCCCATCCCCATCACATAAAAAATGGTGGCAAGTGATTGATCTGGAATTTCTAGATTCACGTGTTCTAACGCAACAATGTTGCCGAGGTCGCCCTCTGAACGGTTAAACGTGGTGGCGTTATGCATGTTGTCTCCTGTGGCCGTTTAGTGGCGCGAATTGTATAGAGGGCTTGGCTTGCTGATAATCACTGTTTAACACATGTACCCGCGACATTAAAGTGGTTCATGCTGCACTGCACAGGCGAACCCGTGTCAAACGCTTCCGCTAATATAGGACGAACGCCATGATCGGCTCGACTTAGCAAAAATAACGATAAGCAGTTGGGGACAATATCTTGAACATTCGTTACAGAAAAGGGTTTTTAGGTGTGTGTCTTTGGCTGGCAAATGCTGGGCTTGTCTGTGCCTTAGCGACTGAGTTTCCGGTTGCACCGATTACCATTGTTGTACCGTTTGCGGCGGGCAGTGGCACGGATCAAACCGCGCGAGCGATGGCTCAGTCGATGACAGAAGAGTTTGGTGCGACCGTTGTGATCGACAACCGTGGTGGTGCAAATGGCATCTTGGCTGCTCAGTACGTGGCGCAGGCCAAGCCAAACGGCTACACGCTTTTGTTGACGACCAACACGACTCAAGTCGCGAACCAGCATCTGTATAAAAAGTTGCCCTACGATCCTGTGAAAGATTTTCAGCCGATAGGGTTGATTGGTCGTGGCAGTATGTTTTTAGTGGTCAATGTTGCGACACCAATAAAAACGGTTGATGATCTGATCAAGGCGGCTCACGCTAAGCCAGGAAAGCTGAATTTTGGCAGCGGTAGTTCGTCGAGTCTGGTTGGCTCAGAGCTACTCAAGCAGATGGCAAATATTCAGGTCACTTCGGTGCCCTATAAAAGCAATCCGCAGGCGGTCAATGATTTGATGGGTGGCCAAATTGATTATATGTTTTTAGATAGTTCGACCGCCTTGCCACTGATCCGTGCAGGGCGCTTGCATCCTCTGGCAGTCAGTGCCGCGACGCGCTCTAAGGCTGCGCAGGCAGTGCCGACCGTGGCCGAAGCAGGGTTGCCGGGGTTTGAGGTGACCTACTGGAACGCTGTGTATGCACCGACTGGTGTCGCGCCAGACATTATTGAGAAACTAGCCAAGCTGATTGCTGGTGCTGCTTTGTCAAAGCGTATGGTGGTACGCCAAGAGTCTTTAGGCAGCGAGGCGATCACGAGTACACCAAGCGAACTCGCTGCGTATCAAGCAAGTGAGGTGCGCACCTGGGGTCGCATTATCCGAGCGGCCGGTATTGAGCCCGAGTAGGTTCCGCAGCCTTTATCAATCTTTCATCGACTGTCAGACATGCAAAATATTCTGCAAGGCGTTACGGTTTTAGAACTCGGTCAAGTGCTTGCGGGCCCCTTTGCAGGGGCAATTTTTGCCGATTTGGGTGCCGAGGTGATTAAGCTCGAACGGGTTGAGGGTGGGGATGACGCACGCAACATGGGCGTCGCCTTTCGCTATGGCGATGCACTGAATTTTCATGTGTTCAATCGTGGCAAAAAATCCGTTGCAATTGATTTAAAGAGCGCCGAGGGTTTAGCTGCCTTTGAGCGTCTCGCATCAACAGCTGATGTTTTTATTCACAACATGCGTCCTGGCGTGACAAAGGCGCTGGGCGTTGACGGTCAGGCGTTATGCGCCCGTCACACTCAATTGATCTATTGCGAGATCTCTGCTTTTGGTCACACTGGGCCGATGCATATGCAGCCAGGGTACGAACCATTGATCCAGGCGTTTAGCGGTTTGTCGAGTACGAATGGTGGGCCAGCTGACCCGCCCATGCGTTCTGGTGCCTCTGTGTGCGATCAGGGCACGGGCATGTGGGCGGTGATCGGTGCGCTAGCCCTGTTGCAGCGACGTGGGCATACTGGTCGTGGCGGAGTGGTGAGCACTTCGTTACTTGAGACGGCGCTAGGCTGGGTCGGGCAAAAGGCTGATGCCTATGTCAATCTCGCGCGATTGCCAGAGCGGCACCGCTCTGGGCATCCCGGTTTTGTGCCCTACGAATCGTTTGAAACAAAAGATGCACCAATCTTGGTCTGTTGCGGCAACGATCGGTTATTTGCGAAGTTTGCGCAAGAGTTAGGGCATCCAGAGTGGCTGAGTGATCCGCGATTTTCTAGCAATCGAAATCGCCTGGCTAATAAAATTGTGTTGTTAGAAATCTTGATCCCGTTGTTGCATGAACATCCGCGTGCCGTGTGGCTTGCGCGTTTCAATGCAGCAGGCGTGCCTTGCGCACCCGTCAATACGGTGCCCGAAGCGCTCGAAGACCCTCAAGTGCAGGCATTGCAGATGCAGAGCTCTGTACCCGGAGAAGATTTTGTATTGACCGCGTTACCGGTATCGTTTGATGGAGAGCGCCCCGCACACCGCTCTGTTGCACCTAGGCTTGGACAGCACAACAAAGAATTCGCTGTGCCAGTCAAAAAATAAAAAACTGCGAATGTTAAGACAAGTGACAGACGCTGTTTACCCAGCAAACGTGTGACCAAGCGCAGGGCGCAGTACAGCTACAAAATCTAGGCGTTCAGCCGCAGCGTGCACTTGTCGCCACTTGCGCGTCTAGAAATGGTGACTGCGCTTAAGTGCGCAACCGTATGAATCAGTTGATCTTTGATAAACAGGCAGAGGTTCTCAAGCGTAGCGGGCCCTAAGCCCGTAATATCATCTAAAAAATGATGGTCTAGCAGCGCACGAACGCGTTCAATCTCTAGGCGAACATAGGCTAAGTCGAGCACCATGCCCGAGACAGGATCACGCTGCCCCGTCAAGGTGATTTCGGCCTCATAGGTATGGCCGTGGATTTGACGGCTGCCCTGAGCATCGACGGTTCGACTAAGTGTATGCGCGGCCTCAAAATAAAATCTTTGTGAGAGCTCGAACTCGTGGGTGGTGTTTTGTAGCTTCAACGGATGTCCAAAAACTTATGGGTTTGCACTGAGAGCCGCCAGTCTGGATGTTGCTGGCAGTACTCAATGGCGTTGAGAGTGTTTTTCTTTTGAAACAAACCATCCATCGGCTGAAGCAAATAGTGTTCAAAGCCTGTGGTGTCAACCATGTCTGGCATCAGACGAGGCTGTGGGTATACCAACTTGAGTTCATTACCCGATTTTTGTACCCAGTCTGCACCGGCCTTGGGGCTCACGCAGATCCAATCAATCCCAGCGGGTACGTTCAGCGTGCCATTGGTTTCAAGAGCGATTTCAAAATCTTGTTGGTGCAACGCGTCAATTAGCGCGGTGTCAACTTGCAAGAGCGGTTCGCCACCCGTCAGCACAACATAGCGATTGTGTTGTTGAACGGGCCAAAGCGAGGCAATCAGCTCGGCGAGCTCGGCCGCAGAGTTGAATTTTCCGCCCAATGTCCCGTCAGTGCCAACGAACTCGGTGTCGCAAAACTGACAAATGGCGTTGGCGCGATCGACTTCGCGGCCAGACCAGAGATTGCAGCCAGAAAATCTGCAGAATACTGCCGGTCGACCGGCTCTGAGCCCTTCGCCTTGCAGGGTGTAAAAAATTTCTTTAACGCTGTATGTCATGATTGGTGTTTGTCAAAAGACTCATCACCAATTGTAACGGCGTTGTCACTGACCTGTGGGCTTGTTCCACCAACCGCCGCCGAGAGCTTGAAACAGCGCCGCGGTGTTACCTAAGCGGCTAGCCTGTATTTGAGCCTCATTGAGTAAGGCTTGGCGGTATGTTTGTTGGGCGTTAATCAGTGCGAGTCGATCCAGATAGCCCCCAGCGTGCTGTCTGCCACTGAGTTCGTACGTTTTTTTTGCCGCTGCGGTTAAGTCATTGACGATCGTCATGGCTTGGGCATCCGATTTTATGGCGTGCAACGTATCGGCGACGTTTTGAAAGGCAGTGATGACCGTCAAACGGTACTGCGCGGCCGCTTGCTTTTGTGCCTCGGTGGCTGCGTATTCTCGGTACATCAGTGTGCCACCCGCAAAGATTGGCTGTGCAATGTTGAGCGCAAGCTCAAAAAATCCACCGCTACCAGCCCAAAACATTTGGTTGAAGTTGCTGGCGGTGCCGCCTAAAGTGCCGCTCAGCGACAGCTGCGGAAATCTTGCCGCACGGGCCACGCCGATCTGTGCATTCGCAGCGCGAAGCAGTTGTTCGGCCGCTTGAATATCTGGCCGTTGTTCAACAAGTTGCGAGGGCAGGGTCAGTGGCAGATCTTCGGGTAACTTGAACGAGACCAGATCAAACGCAGGCACCTCTTGATCTTGAGTACGGCCCGCCAAGACTCTTAACAAATCGCGATTTTGCTCAAATTGCTTTTGCAGAGGTGGCAGCAGTTGTTTGACTTGCCCTAAGGCGCTCTCTTGAATTGAAAAATCGAGTTGGGATGCATAGCCCGACTTTTGTTGTCGCTTGACCAGCGCGACAGCAGTTTCATTGGCCTCAATCATGTCTTTTGTAATGGCAATCTGCTTGCGCAACATGCCATCTTGAACGGCTGCAGCCACTACGTTCGACGCTAAGGTGATGTAGGCAGCTTGTAATTGAAATTTTTGCGCATCTGTCTGCGCTTGTAATGACTCAACGGCGCGACGATTCAACCCGAAAATGTCCGGCATATAGCCCACGGTCAACTGCGCGGTATGAAAATTGAAGACTGTTGAACCGTTGTAGGGGGCTGTTCCGCCTTGGCTAGCAGGTGTGCCTTGATAAGCGCCGATGTAGTTTCCGTCACCCTGCACGCCTGGTGAGTTTCCGCCAAGGTTGCCGGGCAGCTTTGTGCGCGTCGGCATGTAGTTCGCTTGCACTGTCGGATAAAAATACCCTTGCTGGGCGTAAACATTTTGTTGGGCAACGTTCAGAGCTCTCTGTGCGATTTCGATAGTCGGGCTAGCTGCAAAAGCCTGTTCGATCAGCGTGTTCAGGTCAGACGAGCGAAAGAGCGTCCACCAGTCGTTGCGGATATCCGCGCCCACCGCCAGGCGCTGATCAGCACCTGCTTGGCTGGCGGCGCGAGTGCCGGTGGCGGACGCCTCCGTCGAGGTGCCGTAGCCTGTGGATTCCGGGAGCTCTGGGCGTTGATAGTCTGGGCCGACCGCGCAGCCTGCCATCGTGCTACAGGCAAGTGCAACGGCGAAGTGCTTAGCGAGTCTGAGCTTAACCATGGGTCGACGCACCAGTTGGCTCATCCAATAGCCCAGCGGCTTCGTCTGAGGCATTTGTAAAGTGACCAAAGAGTTTGAGTGCGGCTGGCAAAATCAACAGCATAAAAATTGTTCCGGTCGTAATGCCACCCACAATGACGCAGGCGAATGGGCGATTCGTTTCGCTGCCAATATCTTGCGACAGCGCTGCCGGCAACAGACCAAGACCCGCCATCAGTGCGGTCATCAGAATCGGGCGCAAACGCGATACTGCACCTTCCAAGATTGCCTCTGTCGTTGACTGCCCGTCACGCAGACGCATAATGACTTCTTCGGCCATGATGACGCTGTTTTGGACTGAGATACCTGCCACGGCGATGAAGCCAACGGCGGCTGAGACGGATAAATTTAAACCCGCTAAGCCTAGGGCAGCTAAGCCGCCAATCAGTGTGAATGGCAGCATGCCAATGACTAAGCTTGCCATGCGTAATGAGCGAAAGGCCCAAAAGAGCAGAGAAAAAATTAAGAGGATCGTAAAGGGAATGATCACTGTCAGCCGCTTTGTTGCGCGCTGCGAGTTTTCAAACTGGCCGCCCCAGCTCAGTTCATAACCTGGTGGTAACTTGACCTTGTCTTGCACCTTTTGTTGCGCCTCGGCGACAAAGCTTCCTTGATCGCGACCCAGTAAATTCATTTTCACAATGACGATGCGAGTACCGGCTTCACGCAAGACCCGTGAGGCACCTTCTCTCACTTCGACCGAGGCCACATCGCCTAGTGCGATAGTGCCTGCACCATTACCAACCTGAGTACCAGGAATCTCAAGTTGCAGCGCGGCGATTGAATCAATACTGTTACGGTGTTCACGATCAATTTTCACGACCACATCAAACCGTTTGTCACCATCATAAAAACTGGTCACTGAGGCACCAGACATTGCCTGAGTCACCAAAGTGCTGACATCGCTAATGCCAATGCCATAGCGCGCCAACTTAACCCGATCTGGCACCACCACGACTTCTGATTGACCGCTCAGTTTGGTGGCTTCAACATCCGTCGCACCTCGGATGCGTTCGATGACTTCAACAATCTCAGCAGCTTTTTCTTCCAGTATTTCCAGACTCGTCCCGCTGATTTTGGCAACGATTTCGCCTCGAAATCCCGACAAGGATTCTTCAACGTTATCCTGAATCACTTGAGAAAAATTTGTCATGATGCCTGGGATTGAAGAGAGATCCTTTGACATACTGCTGATTAATGCCTCTTTGTTGGAGAAGCGCCACTGATCACGCGGCTTAAGGTCGACCAGACTCTCAAGATTGTTGGGTCCCTTAGGATCTGAGCCATCATCGGGGCGCCCGACATGCGAAATCAGACGTGAAACCTCAGGGTAGGCAAGTAGTTTTGCCCTGACGAGTCTTTCGATGTCTTTGGTGTGCTCGAGCGAGGAAGAGGTCGGTAAGGTGATGCTCAACCAGATATTGCCTTCGTCTAGCTTAGGCATGAATTCGCTACCCATTCGCGTCGCAAGCGCAAAAGCGACGACAACTGGGATGATTGAAAGTAACAGTGCTTTTTGTGCATGACCCATGACCCAGACCACAAGTATGCGATAGCGCTCTTGAAGGCCGTCTAGCCAAGGCTTGTGCTTTTCAACTAAGGGGCGATTGCGTACTACGTAGGCGAGTAGGGTCGGTAACAGCGTAAAGGTTAAGAGCACCGCTCCGATGAGAGCAAAGGTTAACGTTAAGGCAACGGGCGTAAAGATTTTTCCTTCAACGCGCTGAAAGGTAAAGATTGGTACAAAGGCCAAGATGATGATGGCTTTAGAAAACAACACTGGTCTCGACATGTCGGTGAGTGTGCGATGTACCGCATGCATCCGCTCAGAAATCGCGGTTTTTGAGTGTGCCTCGTTTTGAGCTGAGCTCATGGCTAAGCGAACCATCAACGCTTCGACGATTACCACTGCGCTGTCAATGATGATGCCAAAGTCGACCGCGCCTAGAGAAATCAGGTTGGCCGATACACCTAAAGCGTTCATCAAAATAAAAGCAAAAAGCAACGAGAGGGGGATCACGGTAGCGACCACAAAGGCCGCTAGCCAACTCGATAAAAAGACAACTAATACGGCGAAGACAAGCAAGGCGCCCACAATCAGATTGTGCACAACGGTATTAACGGTGAGTGTGACCAGTTCTGTGCGGTCATAGATCGGCACAATCTTCACACCAACAGGCAGCTTAGTTTGTAACTCCGCAATCCTTTCTTTGAGCGCGGCGTTAATTTTTGAAGGGTTTCCGCCTTTGGTCATTGAAACGATGCCCTCGACGATACTATCTTTTTTGTCAAACGCCACGATTCCAAAACGAGGCCGCTCGGCCTCCTTCACGGTGGCCACATCCCCGACGGTGATGGATTGCCCCTGACGGGCGATGATGACAACCTTGCGTATGTCGTCTAAGGTTGCAAAGAGCCCCGCAGAGCGCACGACAAAGGATTCGTCTCCGTGCTTGATGAGGCCGCCCCCGGCGCTACTGTTTCCATTACTAATCGCTTGGCTCAGTTGGTTTAGGGTGATCTGATATTTTCGTAAGGTGAGTGGATCGATCTCGATATGAAATTCTTTGATCGCCCCGCCAAAACTCACGACGTCTGCGACCCCTGGCGTCATACGCAGCGCTGGCCGGATAGTCCAGTCTTGCAAGGTACGAATTTCAGTGTCAGACAAGCCAGGCGCGTCAATCGTATAGCGATACACTTCGCCGACCGCGGTCGACAATGGCGCTAGTTGAGGTTGAACCCCAGCAGGAAGATTGACCGTAGACAGTTTCTCGGTCACCTGCTGACGCGCGAAGTAGTTATTAGTCCCCTCGCTAAAGGTGAGCGTGACAATCGATAGGCCCGTCATTGTGACCGAGCGAACATTGACTAGATTCGGCACGCCAGCCATTTCTCGTTCGATGGGTAAAGAGATGGTTCGCTCGATATCTTCTGGCGCCTGGCCAGACATTTGCGAAATCACTCTGACCTGAACGTCTTGTACGTCTGGAAACGCCTCGATGGGCAGGTTGTTGATGGCATAGCCGCCGAAACCAATCAAGGCTGTGACTAACAGCAAGATAAACATGCGCTGCGTCATTGCAAAGACAATCAAGCGATCGATCATTGCTTTTCGCCAAGACTGGCTAAAAATTCTGCTTCAAGAAGTAAGGCGCCTTTGGTTACCACCCGTTCGCCACCATTCAGACCCTCGCCAATATAACTAAAGTCGACGCCTCGTTTAATCGGCTTCACTCTCCTAAGCGTAAAGTCGCCCACCGCTTGTTCGACAAAGACGTAGGTGTAAAGGCCGCGTGTAATTAACGCCTGGTTCGGCACACGCACCCCTTGGCCATCGGCTTGTAGTACCAAAGCGCGAACGAACATCTCAGGCAGTAGTTTTCTGTCTGGGTTATCGACCCGCGCGAGAATGTTGGCACGCCGAGTATTTGGATTGATGGTTTGGCCAAGCTGGATGATTGTTGCGGTAAACGTGTGGTCAGGGTAGGCATCGCTTTGGATAGAGACCAAGCTACCGAGTTTGACCTTACTCAATAAGGATTCTGGCAGATCAATGCTCACCCAGAGGCGCGTTGGGTCAGTCACGACAAACAGAGGCGCTGTAAGATTGGGGCTAATTTCAAGGGCAGGGCTTGCAGTGCGTTCTGTGATCACTCCTTGCAGTGGGCTTGCTAGGCTCACTTGCTGACCGACGATCTTCAACCCATGCGGGTTCAAATTTTTGATACGTTGCTCTGCACGTGCAGTTTCTGCTTGGGCTTGGGCATATTCAGCCTGCACGGCCTCCCAATCGCGGGTTGAAATCGCCTCACCTGGGACCAAGTCTTTTGCGCGTTTGGCCGCGAGTTGCTTGCGCTTTTCATCTGCGCGCGCTTTATTTAAATCGGCATAGGCCGTACCAAAGTCGGGTGAGTCAATGACTGCCAAGACTTGGCCTGGAGTGACGGCGTCGCCTGGCGCCGCTTTTAGTGCAAGAATACGCCCTGAAAAGCTCACACCAATTCTGGCTGTCACGTCTTCATCGTAAGCCACGCGTGCGCTGAGTTGTTCAGACAGGGGAATCGGCGCTAGAGGTAGACTTTGAGTTTGAAGCATGGCCAGTTGCGCAGCCCCAGCGACAAAGCGAATACTGCCCGATAGCTCTGCGTGAGCTTGCTGCGCTGACGCAGCAGGGGTTGGTATGTGTGCGATTTTGCTTGGGGAAAGGCTTAGCCAGCCCGCATAGGCTAAAGCCAAAAGCACAAGCAAACCCAATCCGATGCGTTTGCTTCTCTTGCTATCTGTAAAACGTGTCAAAACAGTTACCCCTGTGATTGCCGCGCATTTTACAGAGAGCAACGGTGCATCATGGTTACGGTTTTGTAATGTTTCCACACTCAGATAGATCGCAAAAATTGCTGCGACGCACCATTGGTGATTTGCCTGTCCGTTGTTCACCTTTGGATCGGCTGTGTGTCTGTGAGAAGGCTCAGTCAAAACGCTCTGGAGTTGGGGCGACTCCGGCCTTACCCCTGTGCGATTGTTGTCAGACCTAAATGCAACGATAATCGGGGACAGTGAATCAAATAATAAAGACTGGAGAACACCATGCACTCTCAAGCTTTGCTGGCAAAACTATTGCTATCTGGCACCGTATTACTGTCTTTGAGCACGCCCGCGGCAGCGCAAGCCCCCAGCCCTAAAAACATCACCATCATCGTGCCCTACGCGACCGGTGGCGCCACTGATATTGTTGCGCGTATGGTGGCACAGCAATTGGGTGCCCGGCTAGGGACTCCCGTGATCGTTGAAAATCGCCAAGGCGGTGGCGGTGTAGTGGGCTGGAATAGCGCTGCACGCGCAAATCCAGACGGTAATACTTTGCTGGCGATGGAGATGTCTTATTCCATCTCGGCCGGTTTGACGCCCAATTTGCCGTATGACCCCAAAACAGCGTTTGTGCCGATTAACACGGCCGTGTCGGTCGGGCACGTGCTGGTGATTAATCCAGGTGTACCTGCAAAAAATATCAAAGAGTTGATTGCACTGGCCAAGGCTGAGCCCGGTAAATTAAATTTTGGCTCGGGTGGTACGGGCACTAACACGCACTTGGGGAGTGAGTTGTTAAAGGCCAAACTTGGGATTTCAATGACGCACGTCCCCTATCGCGGTGCCGGCGCTGTGCTGGCAGATTTGATGGCCGGTCAGGTACAGGTGTTGGTGAGTGCGGTCTCAACGGCCTTACCGTTGGTGCAAGGTGGGAAATTACGAGCTTTGATGATGATGTCCGATAAACGTTCAGACGTGTTGCCGGATGTTCCCACGGCAGCCGAAGAAGGTTTTCCGGGGCTCGAGATGAATTACTGGGTCGGATTTGCTGCCCCAAAAGGAACGCCTCAGGACGTGGTCAATAAGCTGAACCATGAAATCAACGCTGGTCTGCTGACACCCGAGTCGCTCAAGCGCTTAAAAGAGATGGCCTTTGTACCAGTGGCCAACACGCCCGCTCAAGCTGCTCAGCTACTCGACTCTGAAATCGCGCGTTGGTCAGAGCTGATCAAACAGCAAAATATCAAAGCCGAATAACCGGTTCGAACTAGTCAGACCGCAAAATTCCAGTTATAAATTTTTTGTAGCGAGCCACCCATCAGTTGGGTGCGCTCAGCATCGTTGAGTCTGTCGGTCAGGGTAAACGCCTCAACTCCTTGCTTGTAAGTCAACAATTCGACGGCACGCGTCCAGTCGGTTCCCCACATGCAGCGCTCTAAGCCATAGGCGTCAAAAATACGGGCAAGGGGATCCCAAATGTCGTCATATGGAAACGCTTGATGAGACAGCGTGCAGGCACCGCTAATCTTGATCACAACATTTTCATGTTGCGCAAGGGCCAATACGGTTGGGAGTTCGCCAAACGGGTTCGGCGGCGTAGGGGGCTCAAACGGTTGTTGTAAGCCCAAATGATCGATCACCAAGCGAGTGTTAGGGTTGCGAGCAGCAAGCGCTTTGGCTTGCTCAAGGCGGCCCCAGCAGAGCAGGTTCACCGGCAGTGAGTGACGTGCCGCAGCGGCCAGTACGCGATTAATGCCGGGATCTGCCGCATCTTCTGAGACACCTCGATTTAGCATAATACGAATTGCAACGGTGCCCTTGGTGGCGGCCCAGGCATCGATCGTGTCAACCACTGCTGGGTCAGAGGGATCAACGGGTTTGATCACCCGAAAACGCTTGGGGTACTTAGCGTAGACCTCTAACGCGTAGCTTGGATCGAATTGATACATGGTAAAAACCGACACCAAAATCGCGGCATCCACGCCGACGGCATCCATGGCTGCGATCATGTCGTCGCCTGTGGCGGCAGCGGGGCCATGCAGCGTCGCTGCCCAAGGGCGGCCCGGATGGTTACGTTCGTAAGCGTGTACTTGAGAGTCGATCTTAATCATTGTTTATTCCGTGAAAATCTGGCCGCGATGGTTAAAAAACAAAGTTCGGTTGTGAGGTAGCCGATATTCTCTAAGTGCAAAGAATCGTAGTAGAGAACGTCTTGAACGAGGCGAGCAAAAAACTCGACTCGTTTTTATGAACGGGCAGTTCTAAAACGTCATCAAATCAGGCCCAGTTCTATCCCTTTAATTTGCAATGCGACATATTTTGAATAGATTCGAGCCTGCGCTAAGGCCCCACCCATAAACCATAGGCCTTCTTGTGGTGTACGCACCCACATATTTGCGAGTTCGCCATTGGCCCCGATTCCCCAAACTTGTCCGACACGATCGGCAACTTCGTCACCCATCAGACGGCGTACCACCTCTTGTTGTGAGTAGTAGCCCGTCGCCAATACCAGTAGATCTGCCTTTTGAATGGTGCCGTCTTTCATGAGTGCGCCTTCTGGCACAAACTTCTCGATATCGTCATATTGAAGCAAACCAATCTTGTGCTCGATGATGAGGTCAGAGCAACCAGCATTGAGATAATAGCCACCACCGCGGCGGCGATATTTCATCTGATGACCACTTTCATCTTCGCCCAAGTCGTACTTGAAGCCACGCGCCTTGAGTGCGGCGATTAAGTCTTTATCTAGTTCAACCATGCGTTTGGCCGAGGCTTGATATGCACGAATCAGCAAAGGGTAAGTCGTGGCGGTGGCAATCAGATCGCAATCTGCTACAGATGGCCCCTCTTCATAGAGCGCGTAATTCAGTTTGGCACTTGGGTCGATACTCACAACTGTGGTCGAGCCTCGTTGAATGATGCTGGTGTCAGCCCCATTGCTGTATAAGTCTTGCGCAATATCGTGGCCGCTGTTGCCAGTGCCCAGTACCAAGGCTTTTTTACCGCGCCAGGCGACACCACTTTTAAAGCCATGTGAATGAAACTTTTCGCCCGCAAAATCCTTCAGACCAGGTAAGTCTGGGACGCGTGCAATGCCACTTGTGCCATTTGAAAAAATGACATGACGCGGATGCATCACCCTTTCACTGCCGTCAGCGCGTTTGAGCGTCACCGTCCACCGTTTGGTGTTTGAATCAAAGCTGCCCTTGGTCATTTCAGTCCCGGCCCAGCAATTTAACTCCATGGCCTCAGCGTACATTTCAAGCCAGTTGCCCAGCATGTCTTTAGGCACATATTTGGGATAATTTGGCGGGAAAGGCATGTATGGCAAGTCATTGACGTGGACTTGATTATGCAAGGCCAAAGAGTGATAACGGACTCTCCAGTTGTCGCCAATCCTTGGATATTTGTCGACCACGAGTGTGTCGATCTTGAGTTGTTTGAGGCGCGCAGCAACCGACAGGCCATTTTGACCCCCGCCCACCACAAGCACGACAGGGTCGCGATCTTCAAAGGCACGTTCTATTGTGCGCTGATCTAGCCAGTTGGTGCCACCAAAGTTTCGCGAATAGGCATCACCGCTTGGGCGGTTGGCGCCAATCTGTTCTTCGTGACCTTTCAATTCATCAAGCGTGGTGAGCAGCACCCACGCTTGCTCAGGATTGCTTGTTAATAGACGTAAGACTCCGTGACCACGCCCGAGTGCGGTTTCAAACTTGAAGATCGCTTCGATGACCTCGATGCCTAAACGACGCACTTTGCGGGGTGCGGTGCGTTCTTTTGCCAGAACAAAGTTGCTCGCTTGCACCTTGGTTTGAGCGCTTGTTAGAAAATTGGCGATCTCCTGCGCGCCCGCCGCTGGGCGCAGTGTCCACGAAAAAGCCAAGATATCGCGGTAATGACATTCGGGGGCGAACAAGGCCGCCAATCCACTGACTTCGCCTAGCTGGAGCCGAGACTCAAAGCTTTTAAGCCATTGTGCTGCTGCAGTGTGCAAGTCTTCAGGAGTATTCAGGGCTAGCGCTGATAGGGTCGTGTCATTCATGTGTGTTGTCTCGTGTGATGAGCGATTTTGGGTTCGCTTCGGTGTAGTTTTAGTTTAATCTTACCTTAACAAATTTTATTCCTCTAGCCACCGTAAAAAAATGATGACTCCCCTTAGCCCTTCTGTGTTGCCGGCCGGCGTTCGCTCCAGATTCATCCACGATGTGAACGGCATCACTTTTCATGCGCTCGAAGCGGGTTTTGAGACCCCAGGACGTCAATTGGTGCTGCTGTTGCATGGTTTTCCTGAGTTGGCATACAGCTGGCGCAAGGTGATGGCTCCGCTCGCCGCTGCCGGATATCACGTGATTGCACCCGATGTGAGGGGGTATGGGCGAAGTGGTGGCACTGAGGTTAAGCACTCTGACGACATGCGCCCCTTTGGCTCACTGAACAAGATTAACGACATGCTGGCACTGGTGTCGGCCTTAGGTTACCGCTCGGTTGCTGGGGTGTTTGGTCACGACCAAGGCTCGCCTTTAGCGGGTTGGTGCGCCTTGACCCGCCCCGATGTGTTTAAGTCGGTCATTTTGATGAGCTCGCCATTTAGGGGGGCGCCCGAATCCTTGCCTTTTAATACTGTAAACGTACCGGCCCCCGCAACGCCTGTCGTGCGTATCCACGAAGACCTCGCGCGCCTGACACCGCCACGCAAATACTACATGAAGTATTACACCCAGCCAGAGGCGAACGACAATATCTGGCACCCTAAACAAGGCCTGCATGCCTTTTTGCGTGCGTACTATCACATGAAAAGTGCTGACTGGGTGGCTAATCAGCCGTTTCCTTTAACCGCGCTGATCGCAAGCGAGTGGGAGAAACTTCCTCGCTATTACGTAATGGACTTGGATAAAGATATGGCCGAGTCGGTGGCCCCAGAGATGCCGACCGCGCAAGAGATTGCGGCCTGCCATTGGCTCACTGACGCTGAACTTAGCGTTTACAGCGAAGAGTATGGTCGCACTGGTTTTCAGGGTGGTTTGCAGGGCTATCGAATAGGTGGTCTCGATCAAGAACTAAAAATCTTTGCTGGCCGCACAATCGATGTGCCGTCATTATTTATTGGTGGAAAAAGTGACTGGGGCGTGTATCAAACACCCGGTGGGCTTGAGTCTGTCGAGCAGACCCTGACCACGCAATATAAAGGCACAGTGCTGGTTGAGGGCGCAGGCCACTGGGTGCAACAAGAACAACCTGAGAAAGTCAGTCAGATTTTTATTGATTTTTTAAGGGCTTCGCTGTCGCACTAAGGCAATACCCACCAGCAGCGCCGGTATCGAGCAAACGACAAAGCCTAAGCTATAACTATTGCTTAGGCCCAATAAGATTGAAAAGACTGTTGGGGCGGTGAGCGCGCCAAGTTGACCAAAGGATAAGACGCCGCCGGTCACGGCCCCTCGCATCCCCTCAGGCGCAGCATTTGCGGTTTCGGCTAGTAAGATGCCATGCCAAGATAGTGCGGTAGCGCTTATGATGGCCGCAATGGTTCCAACTAAAATCGTTGACCAACCGCTGTTGCATAGACTGAGCAAGACCATGCTGACCGCCATGCCAAACGCTAACGTGGCCATGACTAAGCGCGGTTGAATGTAGCCGCTGCCCAGCAACCCCCAAACAATACGACCAGGCACCGCAATAGCGACTGCGGTCGAGAAAACAAATCCGGCTGCCACCAGGGTATAGCCTAGCGACGTGAGGTACACCACAAAATAGACCGTAAAAATAGTTTGAGCGGCATTAAACGCGAAGCAGGTAAAGGCCATGTTACGAAGTGCTTTAGTGCCCACCACCGATTTCAGCGTGGTAGAAAAATCCGACAAGTGAAAAGTGCGTGTGGCGATGCGATCATCGTCGAAGAGTTTTCGTAGTGGTTGCAGCATGACCGTAAACACAAGGCAAGCAAGCGTTGCAAACAGCATGGTGTAGTGCCAGTTAAAGGCTTCGGTGAGTTGAGGTCCTAGCAATCCAGCCAGAAGCAGGCCAGCCGGGACTGCAGTTTGTTTGAGCGAAAAAACCAAGGGCATATAGCGCGGGGGCGACACTCGGCCAAGTAGGTGCGAGCTTGAGGGGGTAGACACGGCAGCACCGCCACCACCGATAAGAGCCGAAAGCACGAGCATCAGCGGCGTGCCAAGGGTTGCTAAAGCCATGCCGAGCGCCAGCATGATCAACGCGACTTGGCTCATTCTTAATGCGCCATAGCGAATAATGAAGCTGCCACATCCCAACTGGGTGGCCAACGATGCGACCGCGCTGATCGAGAAATACACGCCGATCCAGGCTGAATCGAGCATCAGGTCCGCAATCATGGCGGGGGCAAGCACGGCGGGTAAGGCTCGCCCGAGTGCAATAAAGGTCTGTTGAAAAAACATTGCCCCAAGGGCAAGTAAGAGATGTTTCACAAGGCTGCAGCGTTAAGGTTAATGAACAGAGTGTACGACTTTAAAAAGTGGGCTTGCGTAATCTTCTGTTGCAACGCACAAAATTGAGAACAAAGGGGCGCTCGCAACGGCGAATTGAATGCACGACTAAAGAGTAACTGCCAAGCGATCCGCGAAACGACGTTTAAGGTAACGTCCTTACCGATGCTTAAGGTAACGTCCTTACGACGCTTCAGGGTACGTCCTTACGACGCTTAAGGTAACGTCCTTACCGATGCTTAAGGCAACGTCCTTATCGGCGCTTAAGGCAACGTCCTTATCGACGTTTAAGGCGCTGTCCTGATATTTGCAATCTTGACCAATTGGCTCAGCCGCTCAATGTCGGCGTCGATCAAAGAAGAAAAATATTCAGGGCTCCCGCCATCGATCTCAAGACCCAGAGCAGTAAAACGCTCTTTTATATCTACTCTTTGCAGAATCTCGTTGAAATCGAGGTTGAGCTTGCTGATGATTGAGGGGGGTGTAGCGGCTGGCACAGATACGCCGAACCAAATCTTGTCGTTGAAGTCACGCACGCCTTGTTCGGCCATGGTTGGAATATTTGGAAACGCCGCCAGGCGTACCTGACTTGAGACGCCAAGCACCTTCAGCTTGTTTGCGTCAAGTAAGGCAAAGATGGATGCAGGTGTGGTGAAAATAAGTGATATTTGTCCTCCAACCACGTCTGCAACGGCCGGCGCTGCGCCCTTGTAAGGAATGTGTCGAATCTCAACACTCGCCGCTCGATTAAAAAGTTCAAGGGCAAAGTGGCTGCTGCCACCCGAGCCAGAGGAGCCTCCGGTTAACACGCCAGGACTCGCTGTAGCGAGCGCGATTAACTCAGTGACGGTTGACGCGGCAAAGTCTTGTCGCGTGCTCAGCATCAAAGGCGCAGACCCTAGCAAAATAACGTGAGCAAAATCACGATTCGAGTAGGCTGAGTGTTGATTTAAAACGTACTGAATCGCGTTAGACCCTGGATTGGTCATGAGCAGCGTGTAGCCATCGGCGGCGGCGTGCGCCACCAGGCTCGCGCCGATCGTACCCCCAGCCCCAGCACGATTTTCGATGACGATTGGTTGCCCCCACTTTTGCGATAATTTTTGCGCGAGCAGTCGTGCGACGACGTCGTTTGACGCACCTGCAGAGTAAGGAATGATCCAACGAACCGGTTTGACTGGAAAGTCTTGCGCGGTCGCCGTGTGCAAAATGCACCCCAGTGACAATGCTGTTAAAGAAATCAGTCGCCGATAACAATTTGAACGAATCATTGCCAGAATTAGTTTTTGTTTGATTGTGCTCTTGTGGTACGCTTTTGAGAGTGTACGCGCACTCTCTGGCGAGTTGTGAAGCGCGATCATCTCTAAAACTAAAATAATACAGAACGGTAAAACGTTGAGACAAGATGCAAAATAAATTCAGCACACTTTTGTTAATGGTTGTGACCGCCTTTGTCGGTTGTGCGCAAGCAGCCTGGCCTGACCGGCCGATACAGATGATCGTTGCCTACCCACCTGGAGGGTTCACTGACGCACTGGCGCGTGCTGTGGCGAAACCCTTGGGCGAACGCTTAGGTCAACAGGTTATTGTTCAAAACGTTTCGGGTGGTGGGGGCAATATCGGCGCTGCCAAGGCAGCTAAGGCTGCGCCGGATGGGTACACGGTTTATGTTGGCAATAACGCCACCGTGACGATTAACACGCTGGTCTATAAGTCGTTGCCCTTTGATCCTTTAAAAGATCTTGAACCGGTCGCTCTGATTGGTGGCAGTCGGGCGATTTTGGTGGTGACGCCGGGGCTAGCCGTCAGCACCATTCCTCAACTGATCGCGCTGGCAAAAGCAAAACCCGGCGTATTGAATTACGGCTCAAGCGGAACAGGTGGTGTGAGTCATTTGGCGGGTGAACTGTTCGACGTAGATCACGCGATCAAAATGACTCACGTGCCCTATAAAGGAACGGCCCCTGCGATGGCTGATTTGCTGGGTGGGCAACTTCAGGTGATGTTTAGCGATACGGCGATCCCGCACATCAACGCCGGAAAACTCATTGCCTTGGCAATTTCGGGCACCACACGCTCAAAGCAAGCGCCAAACATTCCGACGTTTTCTGAATTAGGCGTCAAGGGTTTTGATACCTACACGTGGTTTGGTGTGATGGTGCCTAAGGGCACAGAGCCTGCGATCATAGAGAGGCTGAATAAAGAGCTGACGGTTGTCACAAAAGATCCAGCATTACAGGCGTGGGCGGAGTCGCAGAATGGTGACATGATGACTAGCACGCCGGCAGAGTTCGCTGTGGCAATTAAAGACGATTTGGCTAAATGGAAAAAAGTGATCGACCAAACCGGCGTGGTTGCTGAGTAGTGTGAACCCGACTTGTGTCTTAAGTGGATCAGAGCGCGAGTTAAGCCTGACCAGTCAGAGAGAGCGCGGATCGCTCAGAATGCGAGTTAAGCCTTGCCAGTCAGGGTGATTTAGGATAATTTCGTTGTCAACTCTCGGAGCCATGCATGGCCATCACTTTGTATCCTGTTAACACAGACTTTATGGCTGAAATTGGTGATGTCGATTTGAGTCGGCCATTATCTGATGAAGACCGTGCGGCGATTAAAGCCGCATTTTTCAAATACAGCGTTCTGGTGTTTCCCGATCAAGAACTGACTTCAGCGCAACACATTGCGTTTGCCGAAGTGTTTGGTCCGATGGAAAAAAACATCAATACCTATGCGGACGAAGTCAAAAAATATCGAATCGATACCCGCATTGCGGATGTGTCAAATTTAGGCGATGAGAACGAAATTCTTGCGGTGAACAGTCGAAAGCGAATGTCTGGTCTAGCCAATCGACTATGGCATACCGATAGTATTTTTAGACATTTACCCGCTTTAACATCGTTGTTGTATGGGCGTTCGATCGCGCCTGTGGGCGGGCGTACCGAGTTCGCAGATATGCGTGCGGCTTACGATGCTTTGCCGGCTTCGACCAAAACCAAAATCGATAAGATGATCGTTGAGCACTCGATTTTTCATTCGCGTGCCAAACTCGGCTTTACTGACTTTACCGAAAAAGAGCGTGCCTCGTTGCCACCCGCTCAGCAGGTGATGGTGCGCACGATTCCTGAAACCGGTCGACAAAATTTGTACCTGGCCTCGCATGCGATGCGCGTAATCGGCATGTCAGACGAAGAAAGTGAAACACTATTTCAAGAGCTCACAGAACACGCCACGCAGCCGCAATTTGTGCTGTCTCACCGTTGGCGCGTCAATGATTTGGTGATGTGGGATAACCGCTGCACCATGCATCGTGGTACGGATTTTGACGATTGGCGTTGGAAGCGCGATGTGCAGCGCGCGACCGTCTCTGATATTGGTAATACGGTAGAGCTTTCTGCTTAAGGTTGTGTAGATAACGCCGGTGAGGGCGTGCTGGCGTGAATCACGCCCTTGTTCCAGCTGTCGACGTACTCTTGTATAGAAAGCGCCCAACCGTTGGCCATGTTTTCATCAAAGTATTCGAACAACAGTCCATCGACTGCCGTCATAGACAACAGGATTGTCCCGCCATCGGGGCCGCCATGTTCGTCATGTGGTAGCGCATCAGCTGGGGCCAAGGCATAGTCACCTTTTTTTCGGTGGATTTTTTTTGTCGTGCCGTCTGGCAACAGCTCGGTTAAAAACTGCTCGCCTTCTAAGACGAGGGTAACGGTAGACGCAAGGTGACGATGGCGTCGGCAGTGGCCACCCTTGCCATAGCGAAGCAGCATATCGAGTCGCCCACTAGGCAAGTCATAGCCCAACAGACTGTACTCAAAATCGATATAAAAATCTGGAGCACTGGTGTCGTGCACGTGACGCCACTCGACGTTCGTTAAGTCAAAGCTAGTTGAAATCACAGGCATGAGAGGTCTCTGAGTTTATGTTTATTCAGGCTGAACGCCCGCGTCGCGCAGGATTTTCACATAGGTTGCCACTTGCTCTTTGGTAAAAGCACCGAGCTCAGCCGAGGTCGACCCCTGAGTTAAAAATTGTTTTTGATCTAGTTGTTCTTTGATGTCGGGGCGATTCAAGACTGCATTGACCGCAGTATTTAAACGCACAAGCAAGTCAGCGGGTAAGTTAGCGGGGGCATACACAGCCGCCCATGACTGAACTGAAAAGCCCTGCACGCCAGCTTCGGCAAAAGTCGGCACCTCAGGCGCGAGTGACGAACGACTCGGTAACGTGATCGCGAGCATCTTGAGTTTGCCATCCGGGACATGTAAGCCCGCGGTGAAGGGGGTTGAAATCATCAGTTGCACGCGATTGGAAACCAGATCAATCACGCCTGCTGGTTCGCCTTTGTAAGGCACGTGCAGCATATTGAGGTTGCCAGCTAGAGATAAAAATTGAGCAGTTGCCACAATCCCTGTGGTGTTGCCCGAGGCATAGGCAAGCTTGCCTGGATTGGCCTTTGCATAGGCGATGAGCTCAGGAATGGTGTTAAAGGGCATCTGCGCATTGGCATACAAAAAGAAGGTGTAACGCCCTAGCATTGAAATCGGCGTGAAATCGCGTACGGGGTCATAAGGCGGTTGCTTGCGTAAAGCTGGCGCACCTGCCATTGGGCTATTGGTTGCGACTAACAGTGTGTAGCCGTCAGGTGCTGCTTTGGCGACGTCTGTGGCAGCAAGGGCGCCATCGGCGCCGGCTTTGTTTTCGACAATCACTTGTTGCCCAAGGCTGGCGCTTAAGCCATTACCAAGAATACGTGCAACCGTGTCAGTCGCTGAGCCAGCCGGAAAAGGTACGACTAAGCGGATGGTCTTAGTGGGGTACTGCGCTGCGGCTGTCTGGGCGAGCGCCACCAGTGCAAGCGAAGCGATGAGTTTGGTTACAGCATGGCGCATCTTGATCTCCGATGGGTATTTGTTGCTGGACTCGAGGCAGAACGCAAAGGGTGCTTAGCTCGAGTCGTGCATTCAGTCGTGCATTCTTGAGGCAAAGTGTAAACCGAGAGTTCAAAAATACAAGGGATTGTTCAAGTTGGATAAGGTATTGTTCGCTTGGTGGCAGGCAGTTATGATTCGGTTGAAGTGATCAGTTTTGCAGATAAATAGAAAAAAAACAGTTTTGTACGCTCTCGGAGACACTTTTGATTACACGCAAGCTAGGTGCCATCGCTTTAGTTCTAGCCCTATTCGGCGCGCCGTCCTTAGGCGTTGCGGCCGACTATCCCGCCGACAAACCAATCAAGATGGTCGTTGGCTTCACTGCTGGCGGCGCAGCCGATAAGCTGGCGCGTCCGGTGGCCGATCGGATGGCAAAATTTTTAGGTCAAACGATCGTGATGGAGTATCGCCCAGGCGTGGCGGGCGGCATCGCTCTTGAACTGGTCGCCCGCGCGCCCGCTGACGGCTATACGATTCACCTGACGTCGCAAGGCCCCATGACGTTCGGCCCCTCGTTGCGTAAGGCCAACTTTGACCCTGTAAAAGATTTCACCCCTATCGGGATGGTGTCGAGCGGTGGATCACTGATCGCAGTCTTGCCTACCTCACCGGCTAAGGATGTAAAAAGTTTCATCGCTTTAGCAAAGGCGAACCCGACACAGTGGAGCTATGGCACGTCTGGGATTGGGGGGTCTGGTCATTTGGCGGCCGAGCAATTTAAGATTGAAACTGGTTTACAAATTTCTCATGTTCCCTATAAAGGCGGGGCCGGCGCGCTAACCGATTTGTTGGGCGGACATATCCCTGTGCTGTTCTCGTCAATTGGCTCAATCGCCACGAACGTTGAGGCCGGACAAGTCAAAGCGCTTGCCGTGAGCTCGCTTGCCCGTAGCAGCTTGTTTCCAGATGTGCCCACTATTGCCGAAAGTGGCTTTCCGGGATTTGATTCGCCGGTGTGGTTTGGTGTTGTGGGGCCTGCAGGTCTACCCGCAGCGATTACAGCCAAGCTGGTTGCTGCACTCAACGCAACGATGGACGACCCTGAGGTATTAAAGATTATCCGGCAAGATGGCTACGAGCCGCTAAAAATGACGCCCGAGCAAATGAAAAACGCCATTCAGACTGAACTCAAACAGTGGGCCGATTTGATTAAAAAGACTGGAATGAAGGCTGACTGACCACTTAGAGAGGCGCCCAAAGGCTGCGTGGCTGTCGTTGGTCAGACTGAGGCATGGGGGGTTGGATGGCCTTGTTCAATTGGTGCGGGCGACTTCAAGCATGATCTCGTTGCGTCGTAAAAACCAAAGCGTCCAAGGCGGATCATAACGGGCAAGCGAAGGCGTGCCGACAGCAACCAGTTTTTGCTGAGCGACAAAGGCGCGCAATAACGCGGTTTGTTGTTCGACGTCGTTGTCATCGACTAACCCCGAAAAACGCACCACGGCAAGACGTTTGGGCGGTAAAGCTACCAGTCGCACTTTCGAATCATTGGGCGTTGGTAGCGTCTCAAGTGTGTAGCTCGCCGGCATAATGAAACGAATGATCCAGCCTGCTGAGTCGGGGCTTTGTATGACGGGCGCGGTCATTGCAATTTTCTCATTTGGCGCTTCGTTTTGAATCACGGGTGCGGTCATGGCAATACTCTGCTTGCGCGTGTTGCCGCCAAAGATGTATCCCGCCAATAAACGAAACCCAGCACTGACGGCTTCGCTGCGATCGCCGGGTACAGTCACTTCGGCAGCGATGAGGGCGGGGTATTCTCTGATCTCAAAGGCCGCCTCTTGTAAGACGCTCGTGTAGGGGGGTTCTTCAGTGGCCATGACGACACCTGTTAACAAAGACATCAGAGAGAAGAGGCACAATAAAATTTTTTGTGTCATGTTGTGTTTTACTCAAAGTTTATTCACGAAGGAAGGCTATGCAGCCACTCAAAGGTATTAAGGTGGTGGATCTTAGCAAGTTGCTGGCTGGGCCACTTTGCGCGCAATATCTTGGAGAGTTAGGTGCTGAGATCATTAAAATCGAGCCCGTGGGTCAGGGTGATGATACACGCGGTTGGTTACCGCAGACGAATGGTCAATCGGCAATTTTTATCGGATGTGCGCGTAAAACCTCGCCGTTTATGGCGGGGATGCAAGCGCGGAAGGCACAGCCTTCCTTTCTTTGGTCTTTAATTTAGCTTAGCGTTTGCTGTTGCTCACCTAAGTGGCCGACATTAAATATAAGATACGTGCTCTTGTTTGATACGGATTTCGATCGTTTACACTAACCTAAACACCTGAATCGCTAGCGCTTAACAATTCGAAAAGCTAGCGCTTAATCTTTCAAATATGCAGGCTTGACTCATGACTCAAAGTACGAATCAGCTAAAACAAACTCTCGATGAGATGCAAAACTCTTGGAATGCAGCCGCCAAGGTATGGAGCCCAAAGGCCTTGGCTAGTCTGTATGCAGACAACGCCTTGTTTTATGGCGGGCGCCCTGGGCATTCGGTTGGGGCTTCCGAAATCCAGGCTTACTTTGCGTCTTATGATGGCATCATTCAGTCTGCAGTACTAGATTTGGTTGAGCAGCAACTTGTGCAAATCAGCCCAGACAGTTTTACGGCTCAAGGTTTTGGGGCATTTTCGTTTGTGCTGAACGGAGGGCGTCAGACTCAATCGGTACTGCGTACGACGCTTATCTTGAGTAAGCTGAATGGGCAATGGAAAATTCAGTTACATCATTTTTCGGTGACGCCTGAGGTGCCACCGCTTGGCAATACTTGAAACACAATGGTAACGATCAGGTAGGCAATAGAGATCATCGCAGCAGCACGCTAGGCGCTAGCCCTGCGCATTTTGATAAAAAAAGGCCGTGTGTAGCGGCCAAGGAGACAACTTGAAGATCACCGCAATAGAAGACCTCCATGCAGATGGTGGCTGGCGTACGCTGTCGTTTTTAAAAATCACAACCGATACAGGTTTAGTCGGCTGGTCAGAGTTTAGTGAAGGCAGTTCTTCTCCTGGCCTTGGCGGAGTCATCCTCAAACTGGGGCAAAGCCTGCTAGGTTCAGATCCGCGGCAAATCAACCTGATCCATGCCAAGTTGTTTGCCGTGACCCGAATCTTTTCTGGCGGCTTAATCGCGCAGGCAATCGCTGCACTTGAAAATGCTTGTTTAGATTTGAAAGCAAAAGAACTCAACGTTCCGGTGCATCAATTATTCGGTGGGGCCTTACGTCAAACACTGCCGATCTATTGGTCGCAATGTGGCACCTTGCGTTCGCGCTTTGCCCCAGTGTTTGATGCAGCACCCTTGCGCTCGTTAGACGATATCGTGGCGTTAGGGCAAGAGGCTAAAGCGCGTGGCTTCAAGGCGCTCAAGACCAATATTTTGTCTTTTGAAAATGGCACCTGTAGTAATTATCGACCGGGCTTTGGCATCGGAACAGGCTTTCCAGAGCTGAATCTTGACGATAAAGTTCTTGCAACAATCGTTGAGCTGCTTGCTGCTTTTGAACAAGGCGCCGGAAAAGGTGTGAAGTTAGCGCTTGATCTGAATTTTCACTTTAAGCCTGAAGGCGCAAAAAGAATTGCACGGGCGCTTGAACGGTTCAATCTCATGTGGCTTGAGGTCGACATACAAGATCCACGGGCCTTGGCTGAGGTCAAACAAGCAACCACGACGCGGATCTCTTCGCTTGAAACGCTGTTAGGTCGGCAAGCGCTTCGTCCTTATCTTGAGGCCAATGCTGCAGATGTCGCAATCATCGATCCGCAATGGAACGGCTTGCTAGAAGCCACCAAAATGGCGACGATGGCCGAAAGCTACGAGATTAACGTGGCTTCGCATAACTATCACGGGCAGTTGTCTTCGCTGATGGGGGCGCATTTTTCAGCCGCAACGTCAAATTTCAGCATCATGGAATACGTCGTCGACGAGGCCGCGTTTACGCGTGAATACATGACCCATCCGATTCAAATTGTTGATGGCGAAATCGTCTTGCCCGAGGGCCCTGGTTGGGGTTCAGATATTAATGAAGAGGCTGTTCGTGCAAGGCCTGTGCTGTGAGAGTCAACACTTTTTCATTTGTAAGGATGACGAAGGTTAACAATTTGATACAAAATAAATAGAACAGGGATGCGGTATCGCGATGTTTAGCAGGCGCTAAAATGAGTGCCTTACGTACGACTGCTTTTCAAACAGTTCGGCGTCCGGATCACCAAAAAGGAGCCGCCTTGAGCATAAGATTAAGTGTCATTTTGTCAGATGATTTAAATCGCGATATTGATCGAGTCGCGGGTACTGCTGCGAACAAGAGCGAAGTCTTTAGAAAAGCACTACAGCTCTATCTTGCGGCATGCGATGGTCAATCGCGCGGTTTAAAGCTTGGTTTATTTGAACCAAGTGCGCAGAGACTTCAGACTGAAATTACGGGTCTGTAATGCGTACATTGGATTTGAGTGCACCGCCCCAAAATCACACGTATACGGTTTCTTTATCTCCTGAAGAAAAGCACAGCGATCGCTTCGTTCGCTTAGCGAAAGAAATCATCTTGGTTGCACTGGCTGCTGGCTTCGTCATCCTGATTGGTTGGGTTTGCGTTCACACACTTTTTTCGGCGCAAGCAACGGCCGAAGAAAAGAAGTGGGCGATGTCAACGGTGACGGCCATTTCTGGCGGATTAGTTGGTTATTTAATTCACCCGCATTAAAGGCGGTAAGTCACGTGCTATAAAACAAGCAATCCCATTAAAAAACTTTAGTGCTGTCGATTCTTACGATTATAAAAAAGTCTAGATAAAAGTCGGAATAGCGGTCAGGCGGCATGCCGAAGTCATCAACCAGTCGAATCACTTAGGGGTAAAAAATGAAAAAAACGATTGCTCTTTCCATGTTTGCTATGGCTGCACTCCTCGCCGTCTCATCGCCGAGTGCACAAGAATTCAAAGCACCTATCAAGTTTGTTGTTCCGTTTGCGCCGGGTGGCGCCACTGATGTTTTAGCTCGAATGCTTGCGCCTAAAATGAGTGCTGAACTCGGACAATCTATCATCATCGAAAATCGTGCAGGCGCGAGCGGTCAAATTGGTACACAATTTGTGAAAAATTCGTCCGCTGATGGAACTGTATTTTTGGTGAATACGGATAGTTCTTTGACCATCCTTCCGTATATTGTTGCTGATGTACCTTATTCGCCTGCTCGTGACTTTATGATGGTCGGAAAAATTGCAACGCTGCCTTGGGCGTTAAGTGTTCCTGCAGTCAACAATATTAAAAATATCGCGCAGTTTATCGACTACATCAAAAAAGATCCAAAACAAGCGAACTATGCTGTACCAACAACTGGTGGCGTGCCAGAAATGATTGGCGAGATGATCGGTAAGAAGGCCGGCGTCGAGATGACGATTCTTCCGTACGCCGGCGGTGCCGCGATTATCACCAGTGTCTTGGGCGCTCAAATTTCTTCAGGTGTGACTGGCACGCCAGAAGCCTTCAACATGGAGAAAACTGGCAAGGCGGTCGTGATCGGTGTGTCGGGCACTAAGCGTGCAGCTTATCTGCCTCACGTCCCGACCTTTGAAGAGTCAGGGCTTGCAGGCTTGACAGCTGATAGTTGGTTTGGGATCTATGCACCCAAGGCTTTGCCTAGGCCGATGGCTGAGCGTTTTAATGTGGCCATGAATAACGCCATCAAAGACCCCGAGACACAGAAAAAAATTGCAGACATGGCCATCGAAGTCACGACAACAAACTTCGTTGAGGCTGAAAAATTTTACGCCGAGGCCATTACCTTTTGGGCTAGTGTCTACAAAGATAAGCCTAAGCCATCGGCTTCAAAATAGTAACTAATCACACGAAAAAGCCACCACTCCGAAAGCAGTGGTGGCTTTGAAAAGTGATGAGTTTTAGAAAACTGAGATTGTTTTTATTTCTCTGTTAGCTTAATCGTCGACTTTCGGGATGGCAGCTAAGGTGGCCGCCCGCTGAATAATCGCAATCGAGTCCTCTACAAATTTTTTAAATTCTGCAGGCCTACTCGGTGCGGGAGTCATTCCTTGTTTCTCAATTAAAGCCACGATGTCAGGTGCTTTAAGAGCCTCGACAATCGCCGCGTTGAGCTCTGTCACGATTAACGGTGGGATTCCTTTTGGCCCCACCATCCCAAACCAAGTCGGCATCTCAAGCTCAACGATGCCAGACTCGCGACTCGTCGGTACGTTAGGCAATTCGTTAGACCGAGTCGCCGTTGTCACGAGTAGCGGGCGTAACTTTCCGGATCGAATTTGCTGTAAGGGTGAGGTGATCATGTCGAACATTAAGGGCGAGTCACCGTTTAACTGAGCGACAGTTGCTTCACCTGTACCTTTGTAGGGCACGTGTGTTGCGCGGATTCCAGTTTGTTGAGACAGTATCTCAAAAAATATATGGCCTGCTGAACCCACGCCAAACGAGGCATAGTTCAGTTTTTCGGGATTCGCCTTTGCATATACAACGAGTTCTGCAATCGAATTGATCGGTAAGGCGGCATTGACGGTCAGTACAAAAGGCGCCTCAAGTACTTTTGAAATAAACGTAAAGTCGGCGACCGAGTCGTATGGTAATTTGGCCCTGACCGCGGGCTGCACAATATGCGAAATTGAATTCATTCCGATCGTGTAACCATCGGGGGCCGCCGTGGCTGTTGCGTTCAGACCGATTGTCGTTCCTGCTCCGGGGCGATTGACAACTATCACCGCTTGCTTCCAGCGTGCTGAAAGCTTTTGGGCTAACGAGCGACTCATCGCATCCGCTGAGCCACCAGCCGGGAACGGGACGATCAGGGTTACGGCTTTGTTAGGAAACGTCTCTGACTGAGCATGCAAGGTTGGCGCACAGAACCCAAGGCTACAGAATAAAAAAAGCCTCAGTGCTGAGTTAGAAAAAATGTTCATTCGTGATGACTCCGCATTCGTTTTAGTTGATTGTTGGTGCGCTGAGTGTGGTGCGATGCATGTGCCGTCGTTGAGGTAGTTTGAAATCACCGGTCGCGCGATGAAGGGCAGAATAGTTGTCCCATAGAACGATATCGCCAACACGCCAAACATGACGATATACAACTTCAGGCCGAATGACGTGATTGACGAGGGTTTCGATTAGTGCTTCTGAGTCTTGTGCCGATAAACCGAGCACTTGACTAATAACACCTTGAACGACATGTAAGCTTTTTTTACCAGTGATGGGATGCGTTCTGACCAAAGGGTGCGTAATCTCGTTATTCTTAATTTTTTCACGTGCGGCAACCACCTCTTTGAGGTAGATGTTATCTTTTGCTTTTTCGGGTGTGTGCCCAACATACTCGCCATATTTTTTTGAGCTAAAGACTGCGCTGAGTTGATTGACTTGCTCTTTTAACGGCTCGGATAAGGTTTCGTACGCATAGCGTGTACTCGCAAAGTACGTGTCTCCCAGTGGGCGCGTGCCATCGTGCGGGACTTCGACCGCATACAAGAATGAACCACGTGGCGGCGTCGCGACGTACCACATGTCGCTATGCCAATAGCGACCCGCATCCTCCATACCCACGGGTTTCCCTTCGTCGAGTAGGTTCGACACAATGAAAATCTCTGGATTTTCTTTCATGTTGAAACGATCAAAGACGAATCGATCTAAAGATCCAAAGCGACGGCTGAAATCGAGTTGCTGGTCTGGTGTCAGTTTTTGGTCACGAATCACCACAACGCCATACGTTTTGTAGGCCTCGTCGATGGCATTAAATGTTTGTTCGTCGAGGTTGTTTAAATCGACACCGCGAATCTCGTGTCCGAGGGGTGTGCCATTAAAATGTATATCTAGGGTCATCTTTGTCTCCGAACTTGTATTTTTACGGCTACCCAATTTAGAGCAGTGTTGAATTTTTTTTACGATTGTCTTTGATCGTTGGATTGTCCGTCAAATTGTAGTCATGATTATTCGAGCTTGACGCCAGCTTTTTCAATCACGGCACCCCACTTTGCGTATTCGGTTTTTATGAAGAGTGCGAATTCTTGAGGGGTTCCGCCAAGGGTTAGCATGCCGGTTGAGTCTAATTTGGTGCGAATCGCCGGATCGGCAATCGATTGTATGAGCGCCTTGGATAGCACCTCGACGCGAGTGGGGTCCATTCCTGCGGGCCCGACGATTCCCATCCAGCCAACCGCCTCAAAGCCTTCAAAACCCTGCGAGGCAATCGAGGGCACACTGGGTAGCGTGTCGATCGGCTTGGCAGTGCTCACGGCCAAGGCGCGCAATTCTCCTCGGTTGATGAAAGGTATGACTAACGGTGCGGCTTCAAAGAGCACCTCGATCTGACCACCCAACAAGTCGGTCACCGCTGCAGGGCCACCCTTGTAGGGTACGTGTTGCATCTTGATGCCGGCCAATTGCTTGAACATCTCTTGCGTGAGGTGGCTGGTTGAGCCGTTGCCTGGCGAGCCAAAATTCAAACTGTTGGGCTTAGCCGTGGCAGCAGCAATCAAGTCGGCAACAGATTTGATATTTGATTTTGAAGATACAACCAGCGTTTGCGCGACTGCTGCGACAAGCATGATAGGCGTGAAGTCAGTTCGTGGATCGTAATTGGCTTCTTTAAAGAGGTGGGGCGCTATCCCCAGCGGACCACTGGCATTCATACTGAGTGTGTAGCCATCGGCAGGCATCCGAATCAGATATTTACTGCCGATTGTGCCGCCCGCACCAGCTTTGTTATCAATAATGACGGGCTGCCCCAAGTACTTCGTCAGGCCTTCTCCCATCATGCGCGCTAATGAGTCAACGGCTTGCCCGGCAGGGTAGGGGACAACCATCGTAATAGGCTTATCGGGAAACCCATCTTTAGGTTGGGCCGCAGCACTGAGGCTAGATGCCGTGAACACCAGCGCCGTGAGTCGTTTTAGAGTAAGCAGGTACATGATTGTTTTTCGAGTTCGTCTAATGAGTAAACTAGTATAGGACGAGTCTTGCGCGCAGCTACAATCTAGGGCTTGAAAAGCACAACATACAAAAATAACGCATTGAGGTGTTGACCGCCCTGAGCGGAAAATTCTCAAGGAGACACAGTTGAAAAAAGCAGAATCATCCGTCAGCCGTGAGTTGGCGCAGTGGGTCAGTACGCTACAGTACTCAGACTTGAATGCCGAAATCATCCGCGATGCCAAACGGTACTTATTGGACGCCTTGGCTGTCGCCTGGGCCGGCTCAAGAGCCATGGGAACAGAAGCGGTACACGCCTGGGTGAGCGCGCAAGGCGGTAAGGCCGAGAGCCGAGTCTGGCTAACTAACGAGTATCTGCCGGCGACTTCTGCGGCGTTTATCAACGGCATTTATGCGGCGGCGCTTGATTTTGATAGCGTCCATGATCAGGCAACGTCGCATCCGGATATCGTCATCATCCCGGCGCTTCTGGCGCTTGCCGATCGGCAACCTATGCATGGTAAAGATTTTTTAACTGCGTATATCGCAGGCGCAGAAATGCACGTACGTCTCTGTATGGGGATTACTCATAATCCCGGTTGGTTCATGACTTCAACGCTTGGGGTATTTGCCTCTGCCGCCATCTCGGCGCGCGTGCTTGGTCTGGACGTCAATGGCATTCATACGGCGATGGGAATTGCACTGAGCCGCGCTGCTGGTACGCAGCAATCTTTGGTCGAGGGTGCGTTAGTCAAGCGACTGCAGTCTGCCTTTGCGGCGCGCGATGGGGTTGAGGCCGCCTTTTTAGCGCAGTGTGGAATCACGGCGCCTAAGCAAATGTTTGAAGGTGAAAGAGGCTTTGATAATTTGTACGAGCCCCTTGATCGCGCCCGAACCTTGGGCGGCTTAGGTCAGTCATATCTGCTGCAAACCTTAACCTTAAAAAACTATCCAAGTTGTTTCTGTAACCACGCGGCGATTGTGGCGACAGAGCGGCTTGTTGCGCAGCACCATTTGACGATTGATCAAGTGGCAAACTGTACGGTAAAGATCACGCCCTACATGAATCGCTTGGTTGGGGCGCAGTTTTCGTATGGCGATAGTCCTCAAGTTGCTGCGCAATTTAGTGTGCAGTATTCGCTTGCAAGCATCCTGCTGCGAGGCTCTTTTAGGTTGCAGGATATCGATACCGACGCAGTGCTCGACCCAGCGGTCATGCAATGCATTCAGAAAATCAATATTGAAATCGATCAAACAGAATCAGGAAAATTTACCCCAGCGACCGTGATCATCAAAACAAAGACTGGCCAGGTGCTGAGCTGCACAGTGACTGAAATCCCCGGTACGCCTGCGCACCCTCTTGACGATGCGCAGGTTAGGGCAAAAGCCATGACTTGCTTGACAAGCGGGCCCTATGCAATGGCCGAGGCGCAGGCCCGTAAGCTGATTGCTCGAATCGACGCCATCGATCAGGTTGAAAATATGCAAGAATTTTGGAATTTATCTTGAAAAGAGTTGGCTCATAGGGTAAGTGCTATGTCGGTAGCATTGACGAACGCCTGCTTGGCTCCTATAGTCAACTAGTCGTAGCATGTGCATTTGAGTCAGCACTTAAAGCCGCGCTACGCTCTCAACGTGCGGTCCTTCAGGATCCCGACAATAAACCGAGGAGCAGCAATGAAAGAAACATCAAAATCACGTCGCCAACTATTGCAAGCGGGTTCAGCCGCGGGTGCAATGGCGCTATTGGGCTTGCCTGCGATTGTTAAAGCGCAGTCCGACAAAATTCGTATTGGTCACCTCACTCCTTTAACTGGTTTTTTGGGGCCTTTGGGCGAGTACGGCACGATGGGGATCAAGCAAGCCGTCGACGAAATTAACAAGGCCGGCGGTATTACAGGGCGCCAGGTTGAGCTGCTCACTGAAGACTCGGTAAACCCAGCTACCGCTGCAAGTAAAGCGCAGCGTATGTTTGAGCGCGATGGCGTGCTGTGCTTGTTGGGCGAAATCAACTCTGCCTCAGGCTTGGCGATTAGCCAAGTGGCCTTGCGCAACAAAAAGATTTTTATCAATACCGGCGGCAACTCTGATGAGCTGCGTGGCAAAAGCTGCAATAAGTTCATGTTTCACGTCGAGTGCGCAAACTCAATGTATGTGAACACTCTGGGCCGCGCGTTGTTGCAACAAGGCATGGTGAAAGGCAAATCGTGGTATTTCTTGACAGCAGACTATGCGTTTGGACACGACCTGACACGCGTCGCCAGCCGCTTTTTGGCAGCCCAGGGCGGCAAGATCGCCGGCGAAGATAAAGTGCCAACAGACGCCACTGACTACTCGGCTTATATGTTGAAGATTCGTCAAGCTAAACCCGATATCGTGATCTCTAACCTAGCGGGTACGCAGATCACCAGTTTCATGAAGCAATATTCTGAGTACGGTCTGCCTTTCCCGATCGCCGGTTTTGGTTTTGATACCGCATTGGCTTGGGGTGCAGGTGCCGATAACTTCTTGGGAACCTGGCCTGTGCCATGGCACCACGATGTTGATTCGCCGACCTCAAAAGCGTTTGTCGCTGAATTTGTTAAGCGTCATGGCAAACCGCCTGAAAACCAAGCGTGGGGCGATTACACCGTCATGAAAATTATGGCTCAGGCCATGAATGACCTGAAATCGACCGACTCAATGCAAGTCATTGAGCACTTTGAAAAAGGTGCGCAGTTTGATATTTTGAAGAGCCGTCCAGGTTACTTCCGTGGCTGGGATCATCAGTTGATGCAACAGATGTACACGCTGACACCCAAGAAGAAAGGTGCGGCCAAGGACAAGTGGGATTTCTTGCAATTAGGCGCCACGGTGCCTAACGCTGATGAGTCACTTGAAATCATTGCACCGACGCGTGAAGAGAATCCTTGCAACCTGTCGTAAGCAAATTCTAATTTCGCACAAGCCTTTTTTAGGCTGATTCGCTCCCGTGATCTGACAAGGTTACGGGAGTCGTTTTATTTTTATGGTTTGATAGTCGATGCAACTTATCTTTTTTTTAGAACAAGTGTTGAATGGCCTCATGATTGGCGGCTATTACCTGCTGATCGCCCTTGGGTTGTCGCTGATCTTTAGCTTGGGCGGGATTGTCAACTTAGCGCACGGTGCGTTTTACGCCTTGGGTGCCTACGGCGCGGTTGTGTTGACGCAGTACGTTGGGTTTGGTGGGGCGCTGGTGCTTTCGCCCGTGTTGGTGGGGTTGTTAGGCATCGCGTTCGAGCGTTTTCTGCTGCGCCGCTTTTATCAAAGCGACCCGATTTTAGGTCTGTTGCTCACCTTTGGCTTGGCGATGATCGCCGAGCAAATCATTCGAATGATTTGGGGTTCGAGCCCGCTGGCGTACTCGATTCCTTCAGCGCTTAAAGGGCAGGTCGTGTTGGGTGATTTTATTTACTCGCGCTACCGTCTTGTGATGTTGTTGGTGGTGATCGGTGCCATGATTGGTCTTTGGTTTTTATTGAATAAGACCGCCTTTGGTCGGGTGGTGCGCGCGGGCACCCAACGCCCTGACATGGTTGCTGTCTTAGGGATTCGTTTAAACCACTACATGACAGGCGCCGTAGTGCTGGGCGTTAGCCTAGCTGCGCTGGCCGGCGTGTTACTTGCCCCTTTGGCAGGTGTGCACCCTGCGATGGGTGCTGAAATCATGACAGCGGCTTTCGTTGTGGTGGTGATTGGCGGCATGGGAAGCTTCTGGGGTGTTGTGCTCGCCGCGGTATTGGTGGGGGTTGTGCGAGGCATTACAACCTTCTTTTATCCGCCTGCCTCTGAAGCCTCGATGTATGTGCTGATGATTCTGGTGTTGCTGCTGCGCCCGCGCGGTTTGCTGGGTGAGCGCATTGAGCGATTTGAATAAGAAGCTGGCATGACAAACGTAAACACACAAAAATATTTGCCCCTGGGCTTAGCCCTGTTGGGGTTGCTGATTTCGCCTTTCATCATGCGTGCACTGGGCTTGACCCCCGGTACCGCCACCGATGTGGTGATTTATGCCATGGCGGCCTTGGGGTTGAATCTGTTAGTCGGTCATACAGGCTTGACGTCCTTTGGGCATGGTGCCTTTTTTGGTATCGGCGCCTACGCTGCAGCGTTATCACAAAAGTACTGGTTTGAAGGGCAGATGGTCATGCCGATATTGTTCACAATCGTATTTTGTGGACTGCTTGCCACCTTGGTCGGTGCGCTGATTTTGCGCCGACGAGGCGTGTACTTTTCGCTGCTGACTTTAGCGTTTTCGGCACTGACCTTTGCAATAGCCTTTCGCTGGACAGCGCTGACGGGTGGTGAGAACGGCTTGGGCAATGTGGTTCGCCCAGCAATGGGCGCTTTACAGCTTGATGAGCCAGTGCCATATTTAATCGCGGTAAGCATCATCGGTTGGCTTGTCCTGTATCTTATTTGGCGAGTGTCGCGTTCGCCCTTTGGCCATGTGCTTGCAGCCATCCGAGAAAACGAACAACGCGCACAGTTTCAAGGCTATGACACGCAGCGCTATAAATTATTTGCCTTCGCGATTTCGGGTACTGTTACGGCGCTCGCTGGTAGCCTGCTAGCGTTTCATTATCGCTTTGCGTCGGCTGATCCAACCTCAGTCACCTTTTCGGGTGAGCTGCTAGCGATGGTGGTGATTGGCGGCATGCATAGTTTGCTTGGGCCAGTGGTCGGTGCATTTTTCTACATTCTGTTTCGCGAATACCTTTCGATCTGGACGCCAAACTGGCTGTTGTACTTTGGCTTGCTGTTTGTCGGTTTCATTATTTTTTCACCTAAGGGTCTTGTTGGGGTATGGGCGCAAATTAAAAAGCGTTTCAAGCCCGAAAAAGAAACTGACGCGGCAATGAGTGCCCGAAAAATTTATCAAGGTCTGGCGTTCCCTTCATTTTTACAGCCCACCAAAGGCGACAGCGTTGCGCTTGAGGTCTCGGGCATTGCAAAAAGTTTTGGTGGGGTCAAAGCCGTACGCGATTGCAGTTTGACCTTGCATTCTGGTATCCACGCCGTGATCGGGCCGAACGGCTCGGGTAAGACCACAACGTTTAACTTGATCTCTGGCATGTTTGTGCCGGATCAGGGCAAGGTGACGCTCTACGAAAAATCCTTAACCGGTTTGTCGTCTGACAAAATCAGTCAGTTAGGTTTGGCGCGTTCGTTTCAAATTACTAATTTGTTCAAGGGTCTGACGATCTACGAAAACTTGCGTTTGTCAGTTCAGGCGCGGCACAAGGGGCACTTTAATATTTGGCGTGATATTGATTCGTATACGGTTGTGCATCAGCAAACAGCAGAGTTGGTGAAGTACCTTGGTCTAGAGGGCATTGAGCAAAGTGAAGCCGCCAGCATGTCGTATGGCGGGCAACGTTTGGTTGACATGGGGATCGCGTTAGGTTGCCATCCCAAGGTCTTGCTACTCGATGAACCCTTAGCAGGTTTGGCTGCAGCCGAGCGTGAGCGAATTTCAAATCTGATTCAAACGATTCAACATCATATTCCGGTGCTGATTGTTGAGCATGATCTAGATCGCGTCTTGGGCTTTTCGCAAAACGTCACCGTGATGAATGATGGCAACGTCTTGATGACGGGCACCCCTGCCCAGGTGCGCAGCGATGTACGCGTGCAAGAAGTCTACACGGGTAAAGGTACGCCAGCCATTCAGGCCAGAACTGCAGCGTCGAGCAAAGCTGAAGACGTGTTGTTGTCGTTCGATAAGATCAATAGCTTTTACGGCAAAAGTCATATTCTCAACGAGGCATCGTTAAATGTGCGTCGTGGTGAGATTGTGGCTTTGCTTGGGCGCAATGGTGCTGGTAAATCAACCTTGCTCAAGGCGCTGACTGGCCTAGTTGAGCCAGTGGGGGGTACCATCATGTTTGACGGTCAAAAAATCTCTGGGATGGCTGCACCTGATATTGCGCGCATTGGTATCGGCTATGTGCCGCAAGGCCGAGGCTTGTTTGCCGGCATGTCGGTGCGTGATAACTTTGCCCTTGGCAGAATGAATCGCGTCAATCCAGCGATTGGTGGCACCTACTGGACCGAAGAAAAAATCTTTGAATATTTTCCGCGGCTTAGAGATCGTATGGACGTTGCTGCAGACTATTTGTCGGGTGGCGAGCAGCAAATGGTCGCTGTGGCTCGGGCGCTATCAGGCAATATCAAATTGCTCTTGCTCGATGAGCCTTTTGAAGGCTTGGCGCCAGCCGTCATCAACGAACTGTTTATGGTGTTCGATAAATTGCGCAGCGAAGTGTCAATTTTGATTGTTGAGCACAATCTGGATTTGGTGCTGGCTTTGTCAGATCGTGTGTTCGCTCTTGAGCGTGGTCAAGTCTTTCACGAAGGGCCCGCTAAAGCGCTGCTAGATGATTTGGATTATCGTAAGAAGATTCTTTGGATGTAAGCGATTTTTTGTTGAGTCCAACGTTAGTTAAGTTTTATTTTTTGAGGCAGCAATGACAGAGGCAATTTCATTTCGGTTAGACGGTCAGCGTGCGTTAGTCACAGCTGGCGCGCAGGGAATAGGGCGTGCCATCACAGAGGCGCTGCTCGCTCAAGGTGCACAAGTGCACGTGTGTGATATTGATGCCGCAGCGCTAAAGAATGTGCAAGCGGCGTTTCCACAAGTCACTGCGACCTTGACTGACATCTCGAATGAGGCTCAGGTGGCAGAGATGTTTGCTGGCCTGAAGCAGCGTTGGGGCGGCCTTGATATCTTGGTGAACAATGCTGGCATCGCGGGGCCAACGGCGGCAATCGAAGAGACGTCCTTGGCCGAATGGCAGCAGACGATTGATGTGAATCTGACAGGTACGTTTCTTTGTACGCGCAGTGCGGTACCACTCATGAAGCCACAAGGTGGCAGCATCGTCAACATCTCTTCAGCAGCAGGTCGGTTTGGGTTTCCGTTGCGTTCGCCGTATTCGGCCTCAAAATTTGGTGTGATTGGCTTGACAGAAACCTGGGCGATGGAGCTCGGCCCTCAAGGCATACGCGTCAATGCAATCTTGCCCGGCATTGTCGAAGGCCCTCGTCAAGATCGCGTACTCGGCGCCAAAGCAAAGTCTTTTGGGATTACGCTCGAGCAGATGCGCACGCGAGCGCTTGAACGGGTGTCGCTGCGAACGACTGTGACGGCGCACGATATCGCGGCACAAATTGTTTTTATTTGTTCAAAAGCGGGTGCCAAGATCTCTGGGCAAAGCTTATCAGTGGACGGCAACGTCGAAACCTTAGTGCAATAATTCAACAATTTTTCGGAGATCGCTATGCCTAGAAAAGTCATTATTACCTGTGCCGTCACGGGTGCCATCCATACTCCAAGCATGTCACCCTACATTCCAGTTACTGCCCAAGAAATCGCTGATGCAGCGATTGGTGCTGCCCAAGCCGGCGCTGCGATCGTGCACCTACACGCGCGCGACCCTAAAGATGGCAGCCCCTCGCAAGACCCCGACTTGTTCAAACAGTTTTTGCCCCAGATCAAAGAAAAAAGTGATGTCGTGATCAACTTAACGACAGGCGGTGCTCCGACTATGACGATCGAAGATCGCCTGCGTCCTGCACATTATTTCAAACCCGAAGTCGCTTCGCTGAATATGGGTTCAATGAACTTTGGTTTGTATGACATGCTGAAACGTTTCAAAACGTTTAAGCACGACTGGGAGCCTAAATATTTAGCCGGTAGCGATGATCGCGTCTTTAAAAACACTTTCAAAGACATCGCACACATTCTGACCTCGTGCAGCGAAAACAATACGCGTTTCGAGATCGAGTGCTACGACATTGGTCATCTGTATACGGCTGCGCACTTTATTGATCGCGGCTTGATTAAGGCGCCGTTCTTGATCCAATCCGTCTTTGGTATTTTGGGTGGCATTGGTCCTCATCCCGAAGATGTGCTGCACATGAAGCGCACGGCTGACCGTTTGTTTGGCAACGATTATCAATGGTCTGTGCTGGGTGCGGGTCGCAATCAAACTCCGATCGCCACGCAATCCGCCACAATGGGTGGGCATGTGCGTGTGGGCCTCGAAGACTCGTTATGGGATGGCCCAGGCGCGCTTGCCAAGTCGAATGCAGATCAGGTGACACGTATGCGTAAGATCATCGAAGGCTTGTCACTCGAAGTCGCTACGCCTGCCGAGGCACGCGAGATCTTGAAGCTTAAAGGGCGCGAGAACGTGAACTTCTAAGCTAATTCGCTGTTTGATCTTAAGCCTGTTCCTCGTTTGGGACGGGCTTTTTTTATGGCTGACTGTGTCTATGATCTTTAAATCCTCTAAGATTCGACTATTGTTGTCTAGGTACGAAACACTTATGAATATTCTTCGCAGCTGTTGCCTGAGCCTAATCTTGCTTTTTTGCACAAGCGGTCATTTTGCCCATGCCGTTGAGGTGGGGCAAACGATTCGTGTCTCGGGGCTGACTTCGCTTAGCGGAGAAGTAGTGACTGCAGAGCAGCTAGCCGGAAAATATTTGATTATTCAAATATGGGCCTCGTGGTGCCCCTACTGCCACAAGCAAAATCTCAATCTGCAAAAGCTTGCCCCACAACTTTCTTCAGATAAGGCCGTCATTGTGGCGCTCTCGGTTGATCGCGATGAGTTCAGCGCTAAAAATTACGCTGAGGAACACGCTTGGCCGTTTCTGACCGCCATGATGACCCCAGAGTGGTCGGCAACACTTGGCAAACGGCGGGGGATTCCAGAACTCTATGTTGTCAACCCTCAGGGCAAAGTGGTGCAGAAGGGGTTCGGCCAGATGGTTGATGCTGATATTTTTGAACTCAAAAAATATGGCCAATAAAAATTCAGTCAATCAAAATTCAGTCAATCAAGATACGGTCAATCAAGATACGGTCAATCAGGATACGGTTAATCAAGATTAAGTCAATCAAGATACTGTCAATTAAGATACTGTCAATAAAAATACGACCGCTAATCTTTGCGACTAAGGTTTGATGTACGCGTACTTGTCTTGAAACTGCAAATCAGCGATGCGCACGACCCCCGAAGGTGTGAAGTCAGCATCTAGAATAAATTGGTCTTTGTTGAGCTTACGATTTTTAAGTGTGATTTCACAGATTTCAAAGCGCACGCCTCGCGACTTCAGAGCGGCGATCAACGGCGCATACTCAACGGCATTTTTTTCATCTTTCGCACCGTCTATTAGCAGATCAACCCCTTCAGCATGGGTCACTACCACGATTTTTGTCTGAGGGGCTACATCCAAGTGATTGCGAATGTTGCGCAGGCCTTTTAAGCCTTGTGCCGCCGCGTGATCGATGTGATAGACCACGCTAGATTGTGCAACGGCAGAGCCTGCTCCTAACATCCCTAGCACCAAGAGCAGGGCGCAGGCAGTTTGTTTAAGTTGTGCTGACATGAAGATCCTTGGTTATTAAAACAGCGCACATGGTGTGCGCATAGAACTGAATAGGCTCTGTTGCTGAGCGTGAGGCGAGCTTATGCGTGCCCTGGATTGTTGGCAGCGCCTTTAATAGTTGGCATGTTTAAGGGGCTAGCTTTGACGGTTTTGATATCTTTCAAGTACGTTGTCATCAAGTCCCAGATCGGCTCACCACCTGCTTGCTTGGCTTCAACAGAAACGGGGGCCCAGCCGGCGACCTTATAGGTGCTGTCTGCGTCGATGAGATTACCGCCTAGGCGCATGTCTGAAATACGTTTTCCGGCCCCAGCGGTTGGGTCGATGGTGTACTGCAGTCCACCCACACGCACCATATCGCCACCCTGTTGATAATAGGGATCAGGATTAAACAGATTGTCGGCGACATCTTCAAGAATTGTCTTGAGCATGTCACCCTTCATCATTGTGGTGGTGGTGTAGGGGTAGGTGATGGCCGTTTGATCCATCAGGTGTTCGAAGGTAATGGTTTGACCTGGCAATAAAGACGTGCCCCAACGAAAGCCAGGAGAGAACGCAATCGGTGCATCTTTGACTGCCATCAAGCCATCAAGAATTAGTTGATCGAAGCTGCCGTTAAAGTTACCTCGGCGATAAAGCAGACCTTCGGTGACTGCAAGTGGTTGCGCCAGTTTGGTTTCGAAGGGGCTGCGCAATTTTTTGATTAAGTCTGCCATCTCTGGATCAGCGGGTAACAAATCAGAGAATACCGGCATTAACTTGTAGCGCACGTCAGAGACCTTACCGGCCTTCACATCAAAATCTAAAACACCTAAAAATTTTCCGTTTGAGCCGGCGTTGGTGACGAGGGTAACGCCTCCTTTGTTGCTGACTTTAATCGGGGCAGGCACGCCATCATGCGTGTGCCCGCCTAAGATCGCGTCGATCCCTTGCACGCGACTGGCCATCTTCAGGTCGACATCCATGCCATTGTGTGAAAGCAACACGACGACTTTTGCGCCTTTGCCTCGCGCCTCGTCAACCACCTTCTGCATGTTTTCTTCTTCGATGCCAAAGGTCCAGTTCTCGACCATATAGCGTGGATTGGCGATAGGCGTATACGGAAACGCCTGACCAATAATCGCGACCGACACGCCGTTCATGTCTCTGAGGGTATACGCCTCAAAAACTGGATCTCCAAAGTCTGCTGTCTTAATGTTTTGCGCTAAAAACGAAACTTTGTTGTTGAAATCTTTTTCGACGATTTCTTGTACACGCTTTTCGCCCAGGGTCATCTCCCAGTGCGCCGTCATGATGTCAACGCCCATCGCCAGGCAAGCATCGACCATATCTTGGCCGTTGGTCCAGAGCGAGGTGCCAGAGCCTTGCCAGGTGTCGCCGCCATCCAGCAGTAAAGCTCCAGGGCGTGAAGCTTTTAAGCGTTTGATGAGTGTTGCGAGATGAGCAAAGCCGCCGACCTTACCGTAATTTTTTGCCGCGGCTTCAAAGTCAAGATAGGTAAAGGCATAGGCATCGCGACTGCCTGGAGCGATACCAAAAGCCTTAAGCAGATGCTCGCCAACTAAATGCGGCGCTTTACCTGACTGCTCACCAAAGCCAAGGTTGACGCTAGGTTCGCGAAAATAAATTGGGTTGAGTTGTGCATGACAATCGGTAAAGTGCAGCAAATGCACATTGCCAAACTTAGGAAGGTCGTAAAAGGAGTTTGCTGCAGCTTGGGCTGCGGCTGCGCTTGACTGTAATGCCAGGCCACCTGCAGATGCAATCGCCAGCAATTGCATAAATTCTCTACGATTCATTTTTGTGCCATCTGGTTGTCGTTTGGTCTAAATCACTCAATATCTGACTGATACACCGGCCTGCCGAAACCGCTATATCGAGCACCATCAAGTGGGCCCGATTGATCGTGATTCGTGTCAAATATTGCGCTGCAGAGCCAAGCAGAATGTCAAGATTTAGGCTCAAACGGTCGTGTTCTACAGTTACTTATTCACCGGCGATTCAGGGTCAAGCAGCAACGCCATCACATCTTTAATCTGCTGTTCAGTCAGTAAGTTGAAATGCGCCATGCGAGGCATGTTGCTGCAAGCGTTATACGCTTTTGAATTGTTGATGCGATTCCAGGTATAGGTCAAAATCGCTTCGCTGGTGCCACGTGCCTTGCCGTAGCCTGTCAAAGAAGGTCCGATGTTGCCATACGAAATTTCTTGTTTGCTGATTTGATGGCAGTTGTAGCAGCCGCCGCCATTTGGTGTTTTAGTGGTATCTGACCACGTTGCGCCACGGCCGCTTTGTGCAATCGCTTCACCCGCTTTCCAACTTCCCAAATATTTACCGTCTGACGGCGGTTTAATGGCTGCCATTGCCTTGCTTTGTTCTTCAATTAAAACTTTTTGCGCAGCAGGTGTGTTGCGAACGTCTGGATCTGAGCACAGCGCTTGGATTGGGTCTTGCTGAAGGCGATCAAGCCCAGCAATACCTTCGGCGCGAAAGCCCTCTTTGAGCATAGCCTCAAACTTTGGATCGGCATTTTGTGCCTGAGCGCCAAATGACAGGCAGCTGAGCAACACGGCGGTCGTGCAGTAACGAACGTATAAGGTGTTCATAAGTGTGAGTATCCTGAGCGGTGTTGTTTGACTTAGCGTTTGAGGCCGGGTGTTTGCACAATACCGCCATCACCTTTGTTTGCCATAAAAATTGACAACGCAATCGTGACGTCTGAGCCATAAATCGGGAAAGGCATCCGTTGTTGTCTAAAGCAATCATTCAGACGACGCTGCATGGTCCAGAATTCTCCGCTTGAGACGCGATAGGCTGGCCACGCGCCCCAACCTAAGGCTGCGCCTGCTTGGGTGGTTAGGTCAGGTAAATCTTGCAGGCGAATTCGTTGATCCTTTGCCGAGTGACACGAGGCGCACGAGAAATCCATTGGCCCGCCTTGAAAGAAAAACATCTTTTTACCCAAGGCCACCATCTCTTTTTCTTTTGGATGTGTAGCAGGTACGTTGATCTTCATGCCTTTTGAGTGTGTCACGACATAAGCAACAACCGCTTCGATATCCTTGCGAACACCCTTACCAAAGGCGCCGTTGATGACGTCTTGCTGCGCGATCCCTTGCAAGGTCTGCATGCAGGTCATCAAACGCGACTCCAGATCTTGCACGCGGTCGGTGTCTTTAAAATAGCGCGGCAATTGAGCGGCTGCGCCTTCAACAACGCCGGGGCCAAGGCCGAGATCACATTTTTCGAGCGTTGCCTGTTTAGGTCCAGCAGGTTTTTTCCAAAGTTCTTCACCCGCCATTTCATAAAGCTCTGACGGATTACCGTCGGCAATCATTTCGCGATATTTGGCGATTTCATCGCTGGCACTTTGTGACAATGCTGGCGCTGTGCTCAAGCTTAATAAGCTGGCTAAAAGGAAGAACGCGTATTTTTTTTGCATGGTTGGATCTTGAATCGAGGCAGCGTGAACATCAAACTAAAAGTGCTTGCAGCAACTGTTTTGTTTTTAATAACTCGTTCGCAAGCGCGTAGAAATTTGCAGCCGCAAAAGTGATCGCTGAGAAAGACTATGAACTTCGTTGCAGCAATATCACTTGCTAAAATTTTATAGGAAGTTCGCCGCTACGATCGTTATTGCTGAAAATAACTGTGAAGTTAGCGGCGGCAACGAAACCCGCAGCCGCTAGCTTGCTTCAGGTGATCTTTGCTTTATCGCTACGCTTGTCGCCCGAGTTATCCACCCAGTCGACGACGATTTCATCGCCTTTTGCGGCGCCCTTGAATTTAAAATTCAAAAAAGGGTCTTTTGATATAGCTGGACCAAACTCTGCGGTAAACACAGTTTTACCTTTCACTTGAGCGATCACGGTTTGGATAAAAAAAGCAGGGATGGTAGCGCCCGCTGCATCTTTACGTTGACCGGATTCCATGTCGTGCTTCATCAAAACTTTGACGTCGGTGATGCCGTCTTTTTCAGCAGCGCGAATGCGCATTGGATCTGCCATGATGATTCCTTTTTAAATGTCTTAAACTTGATCGTAGAAAGCGTATGTTGCGTGCCTTAGCCGCCGCAACCACCCAGGGTGACTTTAATTTCTTTCGTGGCGATATACCACTTGCCATCGGCCTTCACCAAAGCGTGTACGTTTGAGCTCTGGCCCATTTTGACGCGCGTCGTCACAAAGGCTTCAGCGCCTTCAGGCAATATAAACTGAGCGGCAAGATTGCTAGGATTTTTTTCGACCAAAATCGCGATTTGAGTGGCTTTCAGTTTTGTTTCAACACCAACGGGTACGACTGCACCGTTTTCGGCGATATCCGGTGCGCGCATGATGATGTCGGCTGAGGTCTCAGGTTTTGTGCCGCCAATTGCTTTGAGCACATCGTCGAGGTTCTTACCTTCAAAAGCGGCTTTGTTCCACTCAGCGGCTTGCGCGCTGGTGATCAGGCCTGTGCTTGCCATCAGGGCAATGACCGAGGTCAGGCGTAGAACGTTTCTGCGTTGGTTATTCATTGTTGCTCCTGTCAATTTCAAAAATAGTGTGTGCTGGTGTCAAGTATTGCGTGTTAAGTGCTGTGTGTCAGGCGCTATCTGAGTGCGCGCTTAGCGTTGACTCGTTGTTGCGCATATTACCGAATACTTAAATGTTACGCCGGTTCTGCGGCGGCTGTGGGCAAGGCGCTAATGAGTATTGAGTTTTTATCTGGCTGTTAACACTAATGAGTAGCTAGTATCCATTTGACTAGCGCCTGCGAATCTGCCGTAGATAACTGGTTTTGAGCCGGCATGGGGATCGCCCCCCAAACGCCTGCCCCGCCTTTTATGACTTTTTCAGTGAGCATGACTTCGCTGTTGGCCTGATTTTTATACTTATTAGCAATCTCAGCTAGCGAGGGCCCAACGAGTTTGCTGTTTGCAGCATGACAGGCAAAGCAGTTTTGCTTCTTAAACAAGTCGGCTGGCGGCATGAGGGTAGCAGGGGCGCCAGAGGTTGAGGCAGCGGCGCTTGAGGTGGTACCTGCTGTCGTCGAACCGGCGTGGGCGAGTCGACCTAGGTCTGAGCCGGGCAGTTCAGCCACGGGTGGCCGAGTGGTGTCGACCCCGCGAAAAGGTCCATAACCGCGGTTTTGTTCAGCCAAATTTTCGTGTGCATTACGGGCGTAATCTGGCAGGCTTGAAGTGATCTTGACCGTCTCAACGCAATTGCTCATACAGGCAACCGCTTTCACGTCAGGCGCATCGCCAATCCTCCACAAACCGTGCTCGCGTGTCATGCCATTGCGGTTTGGCATCAGCTGTTGCACCTCGGCCATGTTCTTGTTGCTCAGTTCAAAGTCGTCAGGCAAAATTTCTGCCAAGTTGAGCATATAGGCTAATACTGCGTAGGTATCGTCGGCGGTCAGCGAGCGAGGCGCGTTCCACGGCATCGCGCGATAAATGTAGTCATACAAGCTCGAAATCGTTGCCACTTTCATCAAGGTGCTTCGCTGAGGTTGCTTGGGGTCAGTCAGTGAGGCAACGCGGCCGCGTTTCACGTCCGCCGCTGTGGTGCCGCCTACCAAAGGCGTAAAGACCTCGTTTGACTCACCGAACGTGCCATGACAACTGGCACATTTGTTCTCCCAAATGGGTTGACCGTCTTGCACTTTTCCTGAGCCGACGGGCAAGCCTTTAAGGTCTGGGCGCACGTCGATATCCCAGGCTTTGACTTCTGCTGGGGTGGCAGTGCGGCCAATGCCGTTGAACTGGTTTGACGAGGCACTCTGCGCGGTGCTGTCGCTCACCGCACAAAGGCTTGCAGCAGCACTGAACAAGGCGAGTGCGACAAACTTTCCTAGGAGGCTAGCCAACTTGAACATTGCTGACCTCACCGTTGCTGTCGAGTTTCCAGGATTGGATCGCGTTGTTGTGATAAATCGAACGTGTGCCACGCACTTCGCGCAGCATATTGATCGGTGGCTGCACGTAGCCTGTCGAATCAATCGCGCGCGACTGCAAAATTGCGGGTGAGCCGTCCCAGTCCCAGTTGATATTGAAACGTGTGATGGCCTTGGTCAGGATTGGGCCTTCAAGGCGTGCTCCTCGCCAGTTTTTGCCGCCATCCATTGAAACATCTACGCGCTTGATGGTGCCTCGTCCAGACCAGGCGATCCCACTCACATTGTAAAAACCTTTGGTTAAAAGCTGCTGCCCGCCCGACGGCGTCGTGATCACAGATTTACATTCTTGGATCGAGGTGTATTGACGATGCAGACCGTTAGGCATCAAGTCGATGTAATGCACGGCTTCGTCTTTGCTGGCGTAGGGTTGATCACCCACTTCAATGCGGCGCAGCCATTTGACCGAGCTCACACCTTGCGCGCCGGGCACAAGCAATCTGAGAGGGTAGCCATTTTCAGGGCGCAACATTTCGCCGTTCATCGCCCACACTACCAAGACATCGTCCATAGCAGCTTCAATCGGGATGGTGCGCGTCATGCCCGAGCCGTCGGCGCCTTCAGTCAGAATATATTTACCCTTTTTAAGATCGGCGCCACACAGATCGAGCAGTGTTGCCAGAGGAACACCAGTAAATTCGCTGCAGGAAATCATGCCGTGGGTATATTGCACGGTCGGGACCGCAACGTTGCCCCACTCAAGACCGGTGTTTGCACCGCACTCAATAAAGTGGATACGCGAGACGCTCGGTAAGCGCATGAGATCTTCCATCGTGAAGATCATTTCGCGTTTGACTAAGCCATTGATCATCAGCCGATGCATTGCTGGATCCAACTCATACCACCCCTGATGATGGCGCTCGAAGTGCAAGCCGCTTGGCGTAATCATCCCAAACAAACCTTGCAAAGGGGTAAACGATACCGAGGCGGCCGACACTCGTGTCAAGCCTGGTGATTCTCTTCGCACTAAACCAGCTTCGTACTTTGACGGAATACCGTAGGGGTTTGCTGCAACGGGTTTGCCCAGCGTGGTGGCCCAAATTTGTTTGTTTAGAATGGCGGGGTCACCGACTGTTGTCGTGCTTTGCGCCAAGGCACTTGCACCCGTGGCGGTGGCAAGCGCCCCCAAAAAACTTTTGCGGATGAAGTTGCGGCGCTGTGCGTCAAGCCCGTTCTGGCTGACTTGGGCCAACAGCCCGTTATCCAAAAAATGCTCTGGAGCTTTGCTTAAACGACCAAGGTTCAAGCTTGTTAGTTTGTCGCTCACGGTCTAGATTCCTGTCGCGCTGACTTGAGATGGATCACAATCTGGTTTCCCGACACGTGTACTTGGGGTAAAAAGGGATGCGAAGAGATACGGCAGGTCGCAAGTTGAACGCAACAGCCATCCGGGCAGTTGTGACGCTCGCAGAATAGTTAGACTCAACATGGACGCGCTTGAATGCATTTTTAGTTATAAGCTAATATCAAAAAGTAATTTAAAAGGACTTCTCAATGCCATTGGTGAAGACCCTAGTATCAGTGGCGAGTTCGACAATCCTCTTAACGTTCAGGTCATCCAGGAGCACCGCATGAACTCAGATCTCGCCAATGACGCAGCCGCATTGCTTGCTTCGCACCCAACCTCGCGTCGCCGCTTTATGAAAGCCGCCACACTCGGCAGCTTGGGCACGGGCTTTGCCAGCGCAGCCCTGCCAGTGTTGTCGCAGGCAATCAAAACGGACTTTGCTGGTATTCAAAGTGAAGAGGTGACCATTGATTCAAACGGCACAAATATTGCGGCCTACACCTCTCGGCCCACTCAGGCACAAGGAAAGCTGCCAATCGTTATCGTCGCCAGTGAAATTTTTGGTGTGCACGAGTACATCGCCGACGTGACGCGCCGCCTGGCCAAACTCGGCTACTTGGCGATTGCGCCCGAGTTCTTTACTCGCGCAGGCGAGCCCACCGAGTTGGGCACGGTCGCGGAGATCATGTCTAAGATCGTGGCCAAGACCCCTGATCAGCAAGTGTTAGGCGACATTGAAGCTGCGTTGAAGTGGGCCGGTGCAAATAATGGCGATCTGAGCCGTGTGGGGATGACTGGTTTTTGCTGGGGCGGACGCATCACATGGTTGGCCTGTCAGAAGCTGTCTTCGATGCGGGCCGGTGTTGCGTGGTACGGCCGCTTAGTTGGCGAAAAAAGCGATAATTTTCCAGAGCATCCGCTTGAACTTGCTGCGCAAACGCGTGCGCCGGTCTTGGGGCTCTATGGCGGCCAAGACACTGGTATCCCCCTCACAGATGTCGAAAAAATGAAACTCGCTTTGACTGGCTCAAATGCCACGGCAGCGGCAAAGTCCTCAAAGTTTGAGATCTACCCCGACGCGCCCCATGCGTTTCATGCAGATTATCGGCAGACGTATCAAGAGGGGCCAGCAAAAGACGGTTGGCAAAAAGCCCTGGCTTGGTTCAAAGAGAAGGGCGTTTAACGCGAATCGCGTCGCGCCCACTTCGACGACGACTACTCAAACCACGATCGCGTCACACTAGACGATGACCAGCCAGATCACATATCGATATAACAAACGATTCGATGTGCGAAGTGAAACTTAAGGGCAAACCCTTGTTACATTGTCCCCTCGTGGCGCCTTGGCTGAGTCATAATCCGTGAGGTGGCAACCTGCGCGCTGTATTCAGCGTCACCGTAAAGAATTTAAATGCATTAAAAAAGTAAATATCAAATAATCGTCTGGTGTCGCTTTTGACTAAAACGCTGCCTGACCTCCTCGCTTTGATCCGCGAGGTACCTCGGAGAGAACTATGAAAAATTTCAACATGCACCTGATTTCGCCGAAGGCGTTGGTGCGTTACGCAGCAGTGGTTGCCTTTGGCCTGTTGGCCGTTAGTGGTGCGCAAGCGCAAAATCAAGACGCACTCAAGTTATATCAACGTGGTCTGGCCGCGACCTGCGCCAATTGTCATGGCACAGATGGACAAGGCGTGGTGGGGGCTGGCATGCCCTTAATCAATCATCTGAGCTCAGCCGAACTTTTGAAAAAAATGACCGACTACAAAAGCGGTGCGGTGACCGGTACCATCATGCCTCAGTTGGCCAAGGGCTACACGGATGAACAGCTGCAGACGATCGCGTCTGTGCTTGGTAAAAAATAAAAAGGGGCGCAACATGAATCGTCGTTTATTTCTAGGACAAAGTTCTGCGTTGTTCGGTGCTGCTCTTGGTATGCCAGGGCTTGCACGTGCCAACCTGAACAAGGCTCAAATTATCGTGGTGGGTGGTGGCTACGGTGGCGCAACTGCTGCTAAATACTTAAGACTACTTTCGAATAACACTGCGAATGTGACCTTGATCGAGCCCAATGCACAATTTATTTCGTGCCCGATGTCGAACTTGGTAATTGGTGGCTCAAAGACCTTGGCTGATGTCACCGTGTCATACGACGCGTTGCAAAACAAGCATGGCGTTAAAGTTGTAAAAGATAGCGTTGCCTCGTTTAACGCTGAAAAGAAAACCGTTCAACTCGTATCGGGTCAAACGCTGTCATACGACAAGCTAGTGGTGTCACCAGGCATTAGCCTGATGCTTGACAGCATCGAAGGCTTGGCGCAAGCCAATCAAGCGGGCGTTACTTTGCAAGCCTGGAAAGCCGGCGATGAAACGGTTGCTTTACATAAACAGCTTGCGTCGATGCAGGATGGCGGTGTCTTTGCACTCAGCATCCCGCTTGCGCCATACCGTTGCCCACCAGGCCCCTACGAGCGCGCCTGCCAGGTTGCCAACTATCTTAAAAAGAATAAGCCTAAGTCAAAAGTCATTATTCTGGATGCGAATGCTGATGTCACCTCAAAGCCCGGCCTGTTCAAAAAAGTCTGGGCCGAGCAATACGCAGGTATTCTCGAATACCGCCCACAGTTCAATGTGACCGCGGTTGATGCCAAGACTAAGACGCTTAAGTTTGACGTGCAAGACGATTTGAAGGCGGATGTTTTAAATATCTTGCCTGCCATGCGTGCGGGTGATTTAGCCGTGCAGGGCGGTATTGCCAATGCAAATAAGCGTTGGGTGCAAGTCGACTTCAAAACGTTTGAATCTACAGCAGCGAAAGATGTGCACGTGTTGGGTGATTCGATTCAAGTTGCACCCTTGATGCCAAAGTCTGGTCATATGGCGAACCAGCACGCTAAGGTCGCGGCTGCTGCCATCATCGCGCAACTCAATGGCTTTGAGGTCAACCCTGCGCCCGTGCTGACAAACACCTGCTACAGCTTTGTCAACGATAACCAAGTCGTTCACGTGGCGAGTGTGCATCAGTATGACGCAACTGAAAAGACGTTTAAAACGGTGGCGGGTTCTGGGGGGATTTCTGCCGGGCCAACCGATCTTGAAGGCGTCTACGCGTGGGGTTGGGCGCGCAACATCTGGGCGGATAGCTTAGGTTGAATGCCTAATTACTTTTAAACCGCGTCAGTTTGACAATAGCAATCGCGATAAATGGCATCGCAAAGCCAAGGCAAATCGTAGTCAGTAACAGCGGCCCAAGTTCGGTGTAGTTTGCCGCACTCTGGGCCGTTGCCGTTTTGGTCGCGCGCGTAATTTCAAAAATTTGGTTGAGATATTTGGTGCCAAGTTGACTCAGCGATAGCGCGAGATTGGTGAACGAAGCCATCACTGCAAAGTAGGTGGCCTTCAAATTGTCGGGTGCCGAGCGCGCGATCCATGCAAGCATCGGGATCATTGCAACTTGTCCCAGTGGCGACTCAAGCGCAGTATCGATCAGCGCGATGACGTGTGCATCAACGATGCCGCCTGTCATTGCTGCTGTCCAGTGGTGCAGACCATGCACCATCCCTAAGGTCGGTAAGGCCAGCAACGTGCCAAAGATGGTGAGCGTGCCAATGATATAAACAATCGATTTCTCGGCCATGAAACGCCGAAAAATAAACATGCCAAGCAAAGACAGCACACTACCAATCAAAGAGAGTATCGAAAAAAATTGTTGATCAAATTTAAGCTCATCGATTAGCCACCAGGTGACACCGGGCCCAGGTGTTGGGATTGCTCTAAAGAAGAAAATCACAAGAGCCGTACCAACAAGGGTTGAACGCATCTGCGGTTCAAGATCACGTGTGAGTCGGCTCATCAAAAAAATGATGATGGCCATTGACCCGACAAAAATAATTTCTTGACCATACTTAACTTGACTCAAACCCATGGTCAGTGTGAATGCCACAAAGACCAGGCTACCTAACAGAATGGTCCAATTGGGTGTGACAAGTTCGATATGTGAGGTCAGTGCAGCGTGTGCCTGCTCTTTGGTGAAGCCTTGTTCGATCAAGCGTCGTTTATCGCGAGTGTGGAGCCAGGCTGCTACGGCGACGCCCGCTACCGAGATCAGCGGGATGCCAAGCGCCAGCGTGTAAACCTGAGCATAGCGTGTGAGTTTTTCGGCTTCAGACAGGTGCTGTACACCTGCAAAGGCATATATGTTTAGCAGTGCAACGAACACCGAGCCACCGATAATGGCCACACGCCCCAAGGTTTGCATGGTGGTATGCATGAGCTTGAGACGCTCAGTTTCAATGGCCTGACCGTGCTCGTCAACATGAGGTACTGCTTCGACAGTCATGGCGTCGGCGACCGCATCTTGCAGTACGTAGCCGATCGGGGCGAGCAAGGCGCTTAAGACATACCAAACTTCAACCGAGAATACGCCCGCCATCGCGTCACGGTGAGATACCAAGCCCACCATGATGAGTAAGCTTGCCGCGATGAGGGCAGCCCCCACAAAAAGTAACCCGCTTTTAAAGCGCCACAACAAATCGACAATATGCCCAAGCCCCATTTTGAGTGACCAAGGGATCACCACCCAAAAACTTAAGGTCGCTAAAAAGGCGGCAGAAAGATTGAGATAATCTTTAACAAAAAACGTGCCGACGATACCGGTGAGGCTTGAAACGCCTGCGGCGACATACACCATTAAGGGTGGCAGGTACGATAGCCGCATTTCACGGGCAAGCTCAAGAATGTTGCGATCGATCCAGCGCGTGAGACTCAAAAACATGGTTTAGGCCCGTGGTGATATCCGAGACAATTTAACAGACCTTTTTTCTCGAACTAGCGAAACAATAACAAAGCGCCACCTACAAGAATATCTTCGGATTCTGTCGGCTTAAAGTAGATGCACAACACGCAATTGACAAATACACAAGGCAAGTTTAGCCTTGAGGTCGTCTTGATCCTCGTCAACTGGAGCCGCTCACATGGCTAATACCAAACCGCTTAAGCCCATCAATATTGCCAAGCGTTACAAGCACATCAAACCAGTGCCGCGCATGCCAAATTTCGCAGCCTGGATCGAAGGCGTCGATCTGACCAAGCCTCTGAGCGAACCGGTCAAGCAAGAGCTGCGCCAGGCGTTGTGGGATTTTGAGGTGATTTTTTTTAGACCTCAAATCTTGACACCTAAGCAACATGTTGCGTTGGCCGGAGTATTTGGCCCAAGCTCTGATGGATCATATTTTGAGCGCAACGTGCACGCGCCCGAACTTGAAATGATTGTGTTTGACGAAAAGCGTCCGCCAACCATCGACAGTTGGCATACCGATATCAGCTGGAAAGAGCAGCCGCCATTGGGCACTGCAATTCAAATTACAGTCACACCACCGGCTGGAGGTAACACCTGCTGGATCAGCACAACAAAGGCGTATGAATGGTTGTCACCTGCGATGCAAAAGTATTTAGAGACGTTGAGTGCTGTCCATACTTGGGAGATCGCAAGTTTTAGGGACTCGTTGGCCAAGAAGGGTGATGAGGCCTTATTCGCAGCACTGAGAGAGTTTAAACCCGTCACTCACCCAGTCATTCGTAAGAATGCTGACTCAGGTCGAAAATATGTTTACGTGAACTCTGGCTTCACTAAAAAGATCATTGGTATCGACCGCCACGAGGCCGACGGTGTGTTGAGGTTCTTGTTTGATTGGTTTAAACGCCCTGAATTTATGGTGCATCACCAATGGGAGACCAATGGCATTGCAATTTGGGATAACCGCTCGACGCAGCATTATGCTTTAGCAGATTACTGGCCGCACTTGCGAGTCAATCAGCGCGTGACCTTTGATGATCCGCGTCACGTTGCGCAAACAGCTAAAGACGCTAAACGTACATCGAAAGAAAAAACTCGCACCAAAAAAATTCTGACCGGAGCATAAACATATGGTCGGTAAAGGAGTGTTCAACGTATTGCAAGTGACGGTGTTGATATTGAGCAGTTTGCTGATGCAGACTGTTTTTGCTCAAAATAGTCACGCTTACCCAGAGCGGCCAGTTCGCCTATTGGTGGGGTTTCAAGCAGGGGCGGCGACGGATACCTTGGCTCGGATTCTCGGGCAGCACTTGAGCGAACGCTTAAAACAGACCTTTGTGATCGAAAATAAGCCCGGTGCTGCGACACGCATTGCCATGGAGGCTTTGAATAAGGCGAGCCCTGATGGGTATACGCTCGCTGTGGCTAACGCTGTGGCAACGGTGTTTCCGACCATGTTTGCTGGCATGTCTTTTGAGCCCAATCAAGATTTCGTGCCGATCAGCTTGTTAGGTCGTTCACCCTCTTTTGTGGCGGTGAAAGCAAGTTTGCCGGTCACGACCTATCAAGAGTTTGTCACCTTTGCAAAGGGTGCAAAGCTAGCCTTCGGACACCCAGGAAATGGAACGAACCCGCACGTGGCGGGCGTAGCGCTTGGCAAAGCTCTTGGAATTGATTTGGTAGAAGTCCCCTTCAAAGGCAATCAGCCTGTGGCAGTAGCAATGGCAGCAGGTGAGATTGACTATGCCATGCTTGAGTACGAGTCAGCACGTCCTTTGGTCGAGCGTGGCGTCATCAGATTGCTGGCGGTGACTGAGCCTAAGCGCTACTCGCTGCGCCCAGCCATTCCGACCGGACGCGAAATTGGAATTCCCCCTGTGATTGAGGGCTTGACGCCGTGGTTTATTTTGTTGGCGCCGCCTGAGTTGCCAGCGTCAGTCGCCTCGATTTTGAATCGTGAGGTACGTGAGGTGTTAGCGATGCCCGAGGTGCAAGAGCGCTTGTTGAAGATAGGCATCGAAGCCGAGTCGAGCACTGCGCTCGAGGCCTCGAATTATTTTATGGCCCACCGCGTAAAGATGAATACGTTGCTTGAACAACTGCAGATCTCGATTAAAAACTGAGGTGTAGTCGTTTAAATTTTCAGAGCGATGCGGGGGTCTGTCCTAGATTGGTCTGTCTCAGAGCTAGCGCGAGTAATACGGTTTTTGTCCAGACTGATGGTCGGTCACATCAATAATTTCAGTGATCTCTGGCGCGGCTCGTTTGACCATGACTTCAAAGCCTTGTTTGAGAGTCGCCTCAGACGAGGCGCAACCTTGACAGCCACCGCTCATGCGCACGTAGAGTTGGCCCTCGCGCAGATCCACAATCGCGATCGCGCCGCCGTGGCTGGCGATCGAGCGGTTGATTTCGCGATCAAGAATGTCTTGAACAATCTCACGCACAACCTCAGTTGAGCGACCCTGCGCCTGCTGGGCAATAGTGGTTGCAAGTACTGCGGGTAAATCAGACAACAGCTGCGTGCGGATGGCGGCACCGATCGCAGCCTTTAAATTTTGCCATGAGGTGTCGGCAGACTTGCTAACAGTCACCGTGTTGTCGGCAATTAATACCGAGGCGACCCCTTGTAGTTCAAAGAGCGTTGCGGCCAGGGGTGCGCTTGCCGCTTGCACCGTATCTGCAAAGAAAAATGGCCCACCCGCCTGCACAATTGTGCTGACCGTAAATTTGCAAGTATCAGGATCTGCGATCGCGGTTTCAGCCTTGATCGTGATCGGAGCCTGAACCTGCGTTGCGTGCAGGGCGCTGGTATTAGACATCTTCAGACCGATTTGCCGCCGCTTCATCGGCAAATTTTCTGAGTCTTGTAAACGCATGAATCCCACTGTTGTGACCATCGTTCCAGTCAAAACCAATCGCATAGTTACCGACGCTCATGATCTTCTTGGGCGCAACATCGGCACGTACAGTTTTTGGATCCAGTAAGGGGCGACCGCTCATCTCTTCGACACACAACGCGCACTGGCAAGCTAAGCGTAAATCGCGTACGTCAAAATCTGATTGAACGCCGTCTTCCCAGAGCACCGTGAGGGTGCGGGCATCGCGCTTACGCATACCGATGGGTGTATCGATCGCGCCATGTTTGTGCACGTCATTGGCCAACCATTGGGGGGCGCCGGTGTTCGCTTCAAAGTCCCACATAAACGGTTTCAGTACGGTAGCGGTGTTGCGCATCGCTTGAACCAGTTGCGCTGCGATCGAGGTGTACACCTGAGCGCTGGCTGATTGCGGCAGGCCAGCCACAATCGGGCGGCCCTCATCGCCACAGGTGACCACTTCGCTAGCCAAAGGCAGGGCACCTAAAAACGGCACCTCAAGTTCTTGGCTCATTTTTTCGCCACCGCCATGTCTAAAGATGTCGGTGGTTTCGCCGCAGTGTGGGCAGGTGAAGGTGCGCATATTTTCGACAATGCCTAAGATTGGCACGTGAACTTTTTGAAACATGCGTAAGCCGCGGCGTGCGATCTTTAAACTCACGGCCTGGGGTGTTGTCACGATCACAACGCCTGATAGTGGTGTGCTTTGCGCGATCGTTAATTGTGTGTCGCCGGTGCCTGGCGGCAGATCAAGAATCAAATAATCTAAGTTGCCCCATTCAACACCAGCGGTGAACAGGCGCAGATACTTGGTGACCATCGGGCCGCGTAAGACAGCAGGCGTATCGTCGCCGGTAAACATTGCCATGGACACCACTTTGAGCCCAAAGCGTTGCGCCGGGATCATCTTGCCTTCGGCTGTCATGGCCGGCTGGCCGCTTGTGTTGATGCCAAGCATGCCGCAAATGCTGGGCCCTAAAATATCAGCATCGACTAAACCCACCGTGGCACCAGTTTGTTGTAACGCCAGGGCAAGGTTGGTGCTGACCGTTGATTTACCAACGCCGCCTTTGCCGCTGCCTACCGCAATGATGTGTCGAATGCCGGGCAGTTTTTCAGGGCCTTGAGGCTGAGGTTGGCCTTGGGGTTGGCCCTGAGGTTGGCTTAAATCAGTGTGAGTCGCTTGCATAACAGATTGAATCCTTAACGATTGATGGTTCTATCATAAATAGCCCAGTAATTTAGTCAAGAATATACCTCAGTAATGGAAGGCTATTGGCGGCGAGTGATGGGTAGTGATCGCTGATGATCGCTCATCATGGCGCGGAGCCTGCGTGCGTCTCGGTTCACCAAGCCCTCCGCTTAGAGAGGAAGCGACTTCAGGCAGACGCCCAGTAGCCCACTCACGCCAATTACGTGAATCACATTGCGTTTATATCTAAACAGCGCAACGCCTGCCGCCAGCGCCAGCACAGCAGACGGCCAATCAAACACACCGCTAAAGCCGTTAGGCCATAGCACGTGATAGCCAAAAAACAACGCCAAGTTCAAGATAACACCCACCACGGCAGCGGTGATTGCGGTTAAGGGGGCGGTAAACTTCAAGTCGTTATGGGTGGTTTCGATCAAAGGGCCGCCCGCCAGAATAAACAGAAATGAGGGTAAAAAAGTAAACCAGGTCACCAAACAAGCCGCGAGCGCACCCGCTAAAAACAGGCTGTCTGGCCCAAAGAGCGCTTTAACGTAGCCACCAATAAAGGCCACAAAGGCCACCACCATAATCAAGGGGCCAGGGGTCGTTTCGCCCAGCGCTAGCCCGTCAATCATTTGCACCGGGGTAGCCCAGCCAAAGGTGTCGACTGCGCCTTGGTAGACGTAAGGTAATACGGCATACGCGCCACCAAAGGTTAATAAAGCCGCCTTTGTAAAAAACCAACTCATCTGAGTCAGCGTGTGATCCCACCCAAAGTGCAGGGTTAGCCACCCCATGGGCACCGCCCAAAGACCGGCCCCAATCAATAGCACTTGAAGCAACCGTTGCCAATTAAACAGCGCGTGCGCCGGGGTTGGGGTGTCGTCATCAATTAAGGCGCGACCAAACGATTGCTTATTTTTGCCATGCCCTGCGCTTGAACCAAAGTACGCTGGCGCATAGCGGCCCCCCAAAAAGCCAATGAGCGCGGCGCCCAGCACGATAAAAGGAAACGGTACGTTAAGCGCAAAAATCGCGACGAAGCTTGCTGCTGCAATTGCCCAAAGCCAATTGTTTTTAAGCGCCCGCGAGCCGATACGATGCGCCGCCTGAACTACGATGGCAGTGACCGCAGGCTTGATGCCGTAGAACAAACCAGCGATCAGTGGCACTTCGCCGTAAGCGATGTACAGCCAAGATAGCGCGATCAAGAGAAATAAGGATGGCAGCACGAACAGCACGCCCGCCGCGATGCCGCCACGCGTCTTGTGCATCAGCCAGCCGATGTAAGTTGCCAGTTGTTGCGCCTCGGGGCCAGGCAGCACCATGCAATAGTTCAACGCGTGCAAAAAACGCTTTTCAGAGATCCAGCGCCGTCTGACGACCAGCTCTTCGTGCATGATCGCGATTTGACCGGCGGGGCCGCCAAAACTGATGAAACCGAGCTTGAGCCAAAACCCCACCGCTTGCCAAAAGCTAACCTGCGGGGCTTGGTCGTTTGTGGCTGTGTTCATAAGAACATTCTTTTTAAAAACGAGGTGGGCTGAGCGAGCAGCATAAGGTGTAGCAGCAGATCTAGGCAGACCAAACGGCTGAAGGCTTCGCGACGAGTCGCTGGTATAAAAAATCGCTAAGGGCTGAATACACAGCCGTTGGCTTGGCAGAGGAGGGATGCGTCAAGCGTGGCGGCGAGCCACCCAAAACGTCGCGCCTTCAGCACCGTAGCGTTCAGAGTGGGGCTCTTCACTCTTCATCTCAAACGTGCCGCCCGCAGTGAGGTGCCGAGTCACGCCCCCACACGTTAACCACATCTCACCTTGCGTCACGACAGCCTGCACGCTGAAAGGGTGCGTGTGTGTTGGCACGACCGTATCGGCGGCCCACTTGCGTTCAAGCACTTGATCAAAACCGGCTTCGAGGGATTGTTTTTGGAAATCTTCAAAGTTTTGGCTGTTCATATTTGTTCGTTTGAAAATGAAAAGGGGCTAATACTAGTTAAGCTAAATCGTGGCGTTGATCATAGAGCAGATTCATCTCTAAAAAAGACAAAGATAATAAGTACGCGCTGATCGTTTTTGGTGTTCTCGCGTTCGGATATATGCTCAGGGGCCTACACCCAAATGCTCAACGCTTTCAGCATGCATGAACCGATACGATTGTCGGGAGAGATCTTTCGTCAGTCTCACGTAAGTCGTTCGTCAATTCTTCGCAAATTTTTCGTCTGTTTTTTGCACAATTTTCGTAAGTTTGTCGTAAGCGTTTTGCCGCGTAGACGTTGTAGCGATTACAATTTTTTTATCATTATTTTTAAACTGTTTTCGCCGAGACTCTATGAAATCTTCTCCTTGGGTGGTGGGCATCTCGGATGCTGTTGGCTTTGTGATTGGTGCGCAGTGTGGCCTGTGGCTAGGGGCGTGGCTAGGCTTTGACGCCTTTGAAGCGGGCCTGACCAACAACGCGTTAGTGGGCATTTTCTTTCTGGCTGTAGGTGGTGGTTTGGGTCTGCAGTTATCAAGTCGCTGGCGCGCAAAACGTGCTCAGCGGGCGGCTGCGAAAGACGAATAAGCTATAGGTGTGCAGCTTGATGTTTTCCCTAAGTAAGCCAGAAATTGATGCTTTTTGCAGATTTATCCGACTGAGACTGCTAAAATTTTTTGTTACAGACAAATGAAAGTTTTTTGCACGCCCTCATTTGTGTGGATATAAAAAACGGTGATTCACCACTTTCCGGAGATTCCTTATGAGCACCAACACTTCAACCGCAGGGTCCATCGAAGATCGTAAGCGACCGATGACGCGTGAAGAGAAGCGAGTCATTCTTGCTTCATCAGCGGGCACGATTTTTGAGTGGTACGACTTCTATCTGTATGGCTCGCTTGCCGCGATTATCGGTGCTCAATTTTTCTCGTCGTTTCCTGAAGCAACACGTAATGTGTTTGCGCTGCTTGCGTTTGCGGCCGGCTTTTTAGTGCGTCCTTTCGGTGCTCTGTTCTTTGGCCGCTTGGGCGACATGATCGGTCGTAAGCAAACTTTCCTCATGACCATTTTGATTATGGGTCTGTCGACATTCGTGGTCGGCCTCTTACCAGGCTACAGCACGATTGGTTGGGCTGCTCCAATCATCTTGATCGCGTTGCGTATGCTGCAAGGCTTGGCGCTTGGTGGCGAGTACGGTGGTGCAGTGGTCTATGTGGCCGAGCATGCGCCGGCAAATCGGCGTGGATTTTTTACCAGCTGGATTCAAACCACCGCCACCTTAGGCCTTTTGCTTTCGCTGATGGTGATTCTGGTTGTTCGCACCATGGTTGGTGAAAAAGACTTTGCCGATTGGGGCTGGCGTATTCCGTTCTTGCTGTCGATCTTCTTGCTAGCCGTGTCTGTTTGGATTCGGTTACAAATGGAAGAGTCGCCTGCCTTCAAAAAGATGAAGGAAGAAGGGACAAACTCAAAGGCGCCGATTGCAGAAGCTTTTGGTACCTGGCGCAACGGTAAGTTCGCCTTGATCGCCTTGTTTGGTTTGACCGCGGGCCAAGCGGTGGTTTGGTATACCGGCCAGTTCTACGTGCTGTTTTTTCTGCAAACAATTTTGCGCTTGGATATGTTTAGCGCCAACGTGCTAATCGCCTGGTCGCTTATTTTGGGCACGGCAGGGTTTGTGATTTTTGGCACGCTGTCAGACAAAATTGGGCGCAAGAAAATTATTCTGGCAGGTTGCTTTCTTGCGATCGTGACTTACTTCCCGGTGTTTAAATCGATCACTCAGTTGGCTAACCCTGCTTTGCATGCTGCGCAGCAAACACTTAAGGTTACGGTTATTGCTGACGAAAAGGATTGCACATTTCAGTTCAATCCAGTCGGTACTGCTAAGTTCACCAGCTCATGCGACGTGACCAAAGCGCTGTTGGCTCGTAGCTCAGTGAACTACTCTGTGCAAAACACTCCTGGCGCGATCCCCGCTAAAGTGATGATCGGTACCACTGAGATTGCTGGTTACGATGCTTCCAAACTCACTGGCGACGCAATCAAGACTACACCCGCGGCCTTTACGAAATCGGTCAATGATGCTCTCGTAGCTGGGGGCTATCCGGTTGCTGGGCAGGCAGCGAAAGGCATCATCAAGATGAACGGTTTCTTCGACATCTTTAATGCTCAGACGCTTCCGCTTGTGTTGTTGCTGACCTATCTCGTGGTGTTGGTCACCATGGTGTATGGCCCGATTGCTGCGGCACTGGTCGAGTTGTTCCCGACTCGTATCCGCTACACCGGTATGTCGCTGCCGTACCACATCGGTAACGGTTGGTTTGGTGGCTTGCTGCCGGCTACATCGTTTGCGATGATCGCGCAGACTGGCGATCCTTACTATGGCTTGTGGTACCCAATCGCAATCGCTGGTATGACGCTTGTGATCGGGACGCTGTTTGTTCCAGAGAACAAGGATAAGGATATCTTCGCTGAGGATACCCGTCGCAAGAGCTAACGCCTGACGTAGTTTGAAAACCCCGGTTCAGCGAAAGTTTGACCGGGGTTTTTTATGGTGGCTAAAGAATTGACTTCTGGCAGGCGGTTGTGCGAACCAACAGCACCGAGCGAAACGCACACTGTATTGCGACCTCAGCTCACCGAGTGAAACTCATCTTGAAATGGGGTCTTATCTAACCGAGTGAAATCAATGCTGGATTGACGCTTGAGTTAACCGAGTGACACTAACACTGAGTTGAGATCTGCGCCTGAAAAATGTGGCTGCGGAGACAGGGCTTCGAACGGCAAGCCTTGACGATTGACCCAATGCGTTGTGAAGCCAAACCAAGTGGCCCCCAGCGCATCCCAAGCATTGCTCGATACAAATAGCACTTCGTCTTTGTTGACCGAAATTGTCTGTTGCACCAAGCCGTAACTTTCAGGAGATGTCTTGAACAAGCGAATCGGATCGACTGAGATGATGTGATCTAAAACATCTGCCATCCCCGCGCTCTTAACCGCTGAAGTCAGCATATCCATACTTCCGTTCGAGAGTATGGCGGTCGTGAGGCCCATGCCTTTAATCTTTTTAAGCACAGCCAAATTTTCTTTAAATGGCGTGAGCTTTGCATATTGCTGTAAGAGTTTTTCAACTTGCCCAGCCGTGCGGTTCAGTTTGAGTCGGTCTAACGTGTACTCCAGTGACAAGCACGTTAATTCCCAAAACGAGCGAAAGTACTGACTGCCCAAGGCATTGTGTGGATCTGACTGGGTAATTAGCCTTGTGTATTCAATTTGTTTGTCACGCCACTTTACAGCGATATCAGCCCCTTGGCCGGGGTAGAACTCTTCGGCCAACACTTGGATGGAGTACACATCAAACAGTGTTCCGTAGGCATCAAACACAACAGCTTTAATCTTCATGGCATTGATCTCGATTTCGCTGTGTTGTAGTCAGTACATTAGCGTGCGTTGATACGACTGATCACATCCGCGGTCAACACGTGACGGCGAATCTTCCCAGTCGGCGTAAACGGTAATTCATCATAGAATTCAATCATTTCAGGTAGCTTGTAATCGGCGACCTGGCCCTTGAGCATCTGGGTGACGTCATCCAGCGTTAATGTTGCCTCGGGTTTGAGAACCACACAAAGACAATTTTTTTCACCTAAACGAACGTCATTCACGCCAACGATGGCTGCATGCAAAATTGAAGGGTGACCATACAGAAACTCTTCAATTTCGCGCGGAAAATATTTTTTACCACCGCGATTGATCATTTCTTTGCGTCGACCCACGATCATGACATTACCGGCTTGATCCACATATTTACCCAGATCGCCGGTTCTGAACCAATCGTCGTCTGTAAAGAGCTCTTTGTTCGCATTAGGATTATTGAAGTAACCTAGATGCACAGACGGGCCATAGGCGGCGATTTCGCCCTCCGAGCCATACGGCACATCTTTACCCTCCTCATCAATGATACGTAACTCCATTTGCCCAACGATGCGGCCAATGGTGCCGTTCACTTTCTCCGGGTCATCTTCAAAGCGTGTAAAGGTGTGAAACCCTGTTTCAAGCATGCCGTACAGTTCTAGCAGATGGCCTTTCATGTGCTTTTGATAGTCACGGATGGTTTCAATTGCCGCAGAGGCCCCGCCCGTGACGACAACACGTAAGGACGAGCAATCGAATTTTTGAAAGTCTGGTACGTTCATGATCGCGAGCAACGAGGCAGGCGCAGTCGGTATAAAGGTGGCGCGGTGTTTTTCGATGAGCTCTAGCGCGCGTGTAGCCTGGAATTTTTCCATTAACACTGCGCGCGCACCCGCCATCACTGTTTGCAACAGGCTGAGATAGCCCCAGTTCAAACCGACCGGTAACCAGATGAGCAAGACTTCATCTGGTGTCACATGCATTTCGCTGTTGATCACCTCAGCGGCGTAGAGTGTGGTGTTAAAGCAATGCATCACACCTTTAGGGTCACCAGTCGTGCCCGAGGTAAAGGCCATGCGCATGACTGCATCTGGGCTCATGTGAATACGTTCGGCTGCAGGCAGTGGTGCGGCGGCAGCTAGCCCTTGATCAAGTGAATGCACGTTCTTCACGACCGTATCACCTGACACCACAACCGTCGCTAAATTAGGGAGCTCAGGGCGCAGTTCGTCGATCATGGCTGCGTAATCAAACCCCTTAAAGTTTGAGGCGCAGACAAACGCCTTGCTATTCGAAAACCTTAAAATGTATTCGACCTCACGCCGTCTGAAATCTGGGCTAATCTTGTTGGCGATCGCACCAATCAGTTCAAGTGAAAAGAATACGATCGGAAATTCGACACGATTTGGAAACTGCATTGTGACGACATCGCCAGGCCCAATGCCGATACTTTTTAAAAATGCAGCGCAACGATCGACTTGCTCTTTGAGCTCACCGTAGGTGAGGCTGCGAGTTTCATCGATAAAGACAAGCCGATCTGGATGCTCGAGTGCACCTTTTTCAATAAAGCTATAAAAGGTCACGTCGTGCCAGGCCTTGCTGCCAAGGTAGCGGGCGCGCAAAGCGTCTGTCAGCCGCGTCTTGTATTGCGGCGTCGTCATGAGCTTGACGCCGTCTGCACTGGTCGTTGAGCTTGTCATTTGAATTACCTTAGGGCACGCAGTAAGCCGCCATCGACGGGGATGGTACAGCCCGTGATGTAAGAGCCCGCCGGCGAAACCAGCAGTGCGACCAGATTAGCGATATCAGCCGGAGTCCCAATACGACCCAATGGGATTTCAGTGATCAGTTTTGCACGTACGCTTTCTGGGCTTTCGGTACCGGACGCAAACACTTTTTGCAAACGATCGGTATCGATATAGCCAGGGCATATCGTGTTCACATTCACACCGTGCGGCGCAATCTCAAGCGAAAGGGTTTTTGCATATCCCATCAAGCCAGCCCACGTTGCGACAGACAGCGCAAAGCCTGCAATAGGCTGGATCGCAGAAATCGCAGAAATATTCAAGATGCTGCCAGAGCCGCTGGCTTTGAGATGAGGCAGAGCAGAGCGCACCATGCGTATGACGCTGAACAAGTTTTGTTCGATGGCCTTTTGCCAGGCCACATCATCGAATGAGTCAATCGGCCCGAGTGGTGGCGCGCCGTCGTTATTCACCAAGATATCAAGCTTGCCAAAGTGATCGATGGCAGTTTGCACGATACGTCCGCTTTCATCCTGATTGCGGATGTCTGCCGAGACGGGGATGACGCGTACCCCATACTTAGTCGACAGCTCAGCGGCGGCGGCTTCGAGTTTAGGGACGCGTCTTGCAAAGATCACCAGATTTGCGCCCTCGGCGGCTAAACGGTTTGCGATGCCATACCCAATGCCCATGCTGCCGCCACCAACGATTGCGACTTTTCCTTTCAGTTCAAGATCCATTAACGTTCTACTCCACTCAAGAAGGCTGCTGCGTTGTTATAAAAGACTTTTTCTAGCACCGCATCAGTGTAGCCTTCCGCTTTCCATTCGGCGGCGATAGCCGTTATACGTCGCAGAGGCATCGCTGCGAACGGTATCTGATAAAACAAGTTTGTCTCTACGATAAAATGTTCTTATACACTTCACCTCCTATTCGGGTTAACGTTTATAAATAAGAGTTATAACCAAGATAGTATTTTTTATCATAACGATCCCTTTTAACGAGATAATTTTTTGATTGCAAGCAACTCTCCAACCAAGAGACTACGTCCAGGAAAGCTATTTCTGCGGATTTTTGTTTTTTTCGTCTATGCCGTAATGCTTTGCCCTTTGATTTTCGTCATCTGGTTGAGTTTTTTTAAGGACGCGATCCTTTATTTTCCGCCCTCTGGCTATACCTTGCATTGGTATCAAAACGCCTGGGAAAATCAGGCGTTCGTGAATGG